>JAJWRZ010000203.1:0-2762 GCA_021633965.1 Dialister sp. | reverse complement strand
AAAATCAAAGGAGCACCGCCCCGAGGGGCTAACCCTGAACCCTGAACCCTGAACCTTGAATCCCTTGAACCCTTAAAACCCATTATACCTGCTGCCCCTAGTCCCTAGTCCCCAGTCACTATTTTCCAAAGGAGTCCTCTCTATGAATGATTCACAAAAAGTTGCCATCCTCTCCGAAGGTCCTACGCTTTTGATCGCGGGACCAGGGACGGGAAAGACCTATACCATCATTCAGCGCGTGCTTTACCTCATCCGTGAGAAGAGGGTGAAGCCGGAAGAGATCATGCTGGTCACGTACACACAGAAGGCATCGAAGGAGCTGACGACGCGCCTTACGGATGTGCTGTCGAAGGCGGGCATCGAGGTGAATCTGCATGAGATGTACATCGGTACCTTTCATCACATTTGCCGAAAGATCCTGAAAGAATTTCAGGAGTATACGCATCTTCCGAAGAATTATCTGGCGGTGGATCAGTTCGAGCAGCAGTACCTGGTGTACGAGCATCTTTCGGAATTTGCGGCGATCCCGGATTTCCGCCGTGTGATACAGGACTCCTATCTGAAGCAGGGGGAGCTGGTGGGGATCTCTCCATGGCGCCAGTGCCAGACGATCTGTCGCTATGTGAATGGTCTCTCCGAGGAGCTGCTCTTGCCGGAAGAGATGCGGCGGACATGCGGGAATCAACTGGGCGGGCGCATAGAAGTGCTCGCACGAATGATGATGAAGTACACGCGCCTCGAAGAGGAAAGGCATTTCATTGATTTCTCCCGCCTGCAGAAGGAGACATATGCGCTTCTTTCTTCCTATCCGGAGATCCTTGACCAGCTGCAGAAACGGATCCGGTACATCATGATCGATGAGTATCAGGATACGAATTTCATCCAAGAGCAGCTCATTCGTCTTCTGGGAGGCTCTTCGCAGCAGATCTTCGTGGTGGGGGATGATGACCAGAGCATTTATCGCTTCCGTGGGGCGTCCATCGGAAATATTCTGGGATTTTCGAAGATCTATAAGACATGCCATACATGCAAGCTGGATACGAATTATCGTTCGCATCCGGGCATTGTCGGCTTCTGCATCTCATGGATGAAACGGCAGACGAAGTGGCGGGGGCCCGATGGGCGCTTCTATCGCTATCTGAAAGGGGAGATCAAGGCTGCTTCTGCGGAGGAGGGGACGCCGGTCCTTCGCATCACGGGAAGAAGCCGGACGGAGTGCTATACGAGGGTCGCTGATTTCATCGAAGGACTAAAGAAGCGGGGGCAGATCTCCGACTACAATCAGGTGGCGGTGCTCTGCTCTTCTGTGAAGAGTCCGAATTCCCTCGTGCTGCAGAGCCAGCTTTCGCGAAGGGGCATCTCATCTTATGCACCGCGTGCGGGCAGGTTCTTTGAACGAAAAGAAGTGAAGTGGCTGATCGGCGCGCTCCTCCTGCTGTTTCCTGATTTCACAGATGCGATGGAAAAGGAGACGGAGATGCAGGAGACGAAGGGAATCCTCGAGCTGTACATGGCCTGCATGGGCGTCGCGAACATGATGCTTGCGCGGCCGGAGCATAAGGCACTGAAAGACTGGATCGACTGGACGAAAAGCTTCATTTCTTATGAAAAGAAGCTTCCTTCCTCCTTCCTGCATCTGGTTTATCAAATATTTGCATTCGAGCCTTTTTCCGGGCTCTTGGATGACGCGGTGAAGGGCGAGTCGAATGAGGCAAGAAATCTCTCGGCCATTACGCGCCTCATCCAGCGCTTCGGACTCTTCCTGCCGGAAAATCATGGGCATGGCGAGGAAACGATAGAGGATGTGCAGCTCTTCTTCTCCCGCTATCTTCGGCTTTGGTTTGAGAATGGCGTCAATGAGTACGAAGATGAGGAGCGCTATGCGCCTTCCGGTTCGGTGTCTTTTCTGAACATCCACCAGGCAAAGGGGCTGGAGTATCCGGTCGTGATCGTGCCGTCGCTCGAGGACTACCCTCGCTGGCAGGCAGAAAGTGACCTGATCACCCGTGTGGTGGAGACGGCCGCAGGGAGAAAGCCCTGCGAGCCGATGAACGATACGAAGGACTTCGACTTTTGGCGGAAATACTACACGGCTTTTTCGCGTGCAGAGACACTCCTCGTTCTTGCGTCCCCGCTGGGGAAAAATGAGATCTCTGAGGCTTTCCGTCCGCTCATGGATGAGCTTCCTGAGTACGATGCGGAGGCCGCAGACTACCGGCATCTTCAATGCCGTCCGGTGGGGCGGAATGTATGTAAGCCGCGTTTCGCCTTCACGTCGCAGATCGCCCTTTATGAAGAATGTCCGATGAAGTATCTCTGGCATCGCGTCTACCGTTTCGCAGGCACGCAGGGGAGTCATGCCATGTACGGTGAGCTTGTCCATGAGACGATCGAGGACATCCACCGCGCGGTCCTTCGCGGAGAGGCCGATCGCGTGACGCCCTCTGTGATCTACGGCTGGATGATGGCGAATTACATTTCCCTGTCTGATAAAGAAAATAGCTGGCTTCCTGAGGCAAAACTGAAGCAGGCCTTTTCAGAGATTCGTGGATATGTGGATTTCCGGAAAGGGAATTGGGAGGATGCGCTCGCTGCCGAGTGTCCTCTTGAGCTGGTCAAAGATGACTACATTCTGAACGGCACCATCGATCTTCTCTCTGGAGATGGTGATAAGGTGTGGGTCATAGACTTCAAGACAGGGAAGAAACCGTCGATGGACAGTCCCCTTATGGAGAAATACCTGAGCCAGCTCGAGGTATATG
>JAJWRZ010000202.1:0-2772 GCA_021633965.1 Dialister sp. | reverse complement strand
CTTCGCCGCGAATATATATGGGGCGATGCCTGAAGACAGCATTCAAGTTACAAGTTACAAGTCACTAGTCACCAGTCACTCGACACCCCTAATCCCTAACCACTAATCCCTAGCTACTCATCCCTGCTTTCAAACTTCAGGGTTAGCCCCTGAGTCGCGCTACCCCTTAATTGCAGATGAAAGCTCTTCTCTCTAGTTGGAGTGAGGAGTGAGGAGTGTTGGTGCGGCGCATAAAAATAATGAAGCAACGCAGAGTATAAATAATGGCGATGTCCGAAGGTGGTATTCAAGTCACCAGTCACCAGCCACTAGTCCCCCGGAAAGAGCTTATTCAGATAGTATGTCAGCACCGCGAAGACCGCCATGACCACGAAGATCATGGGATATGCGATGACTGTCAGCATGATGGAAGATTCGATACTTGTCATAGTGCCTCCTTATGAAAGGACAGGAATCAGCGCGAGGACGAGACCGCCGGCCACGACAGATGCCACCTGGCCTGCCACATTGACGCCCATCGCGTGCTGGATGATGTAATTGGTCGGGTCTTCTTTGAGCGCCATCTTCGCGATGACACGCCCGGACATCGGGAAGGCGGAAATGCCGCATGCCCCGATCATCGGATTGATCTTCTTCTTGAGGAAAAGGTTCACGACCTTTGCGAAGAGGACGCCGCCGACCGTATCAAAGACGAAAGCCACAGCCCCCAGTGCCAGGATCTTCAAAACATCCAGCGTGAGGATATTCTCAGCCGTCATGGTCGCACCGACCGTGATGCCGAGGAAAAGGGTCACGAGATTCGAGAGCTCATTCTGTGCGGTGTCAGAGAGTGAGTCGCAGACGCCAGAGACCTTCAGCATATTGCCGAACATCAGCGCACCGATGAGCGGCACGGAGATCGGTGCAAGGATCCCTGCAAAGAGGACGACCATGAACGGGAAAAGGAACTTGACTGTCCAGGATATCGGTTTCTCTTCGCGGTACGCCATATGGATCCTGCGCTCATGCTTCGTCGTCAAGAGCTTCACGATCGGAGGCTGGATGATCGGGACAAGTGACATATAGCAGAAAGCCGTCACGGTCAGGGGCGCGAGAAGGTTCGTCGCAAATTTCTGCGCGACGAAAATGGTGGTCGGACCATCCGCTGCCCCGATGATGCCAATGGATGCCGCTTCATTGAAAGGAAATCCGACGACAGACGCCAGCATCGTCGCTGCGAAAATACCGAAATGAGCCGCTGCGGCAAAGAGCATGACATACGGCGCACGGATCAGCGCATCAAATTCACACATCGCACCGACCGCGATAAAGATCAGCACCGGGAAAAGCTCATTGGCGATGCCCGCCTGATAGAGGACAGACAGAAATCCCGGTTCTCCTCCATCCGTCGGGATGACCGCAAAGTGTCCGGGGATATTGGCAAGGATACAGCCCACCCCCATCGGGAAGAGCAGCATAGGCTCATAGTCCTTCTTTACGCCGAGCCAGATGAGGACTGCGCCGATGGCAAACATAACCCAGACCGTGGGGTCGGACATGCCCATGACACCGGTGAATAATTCTTCTAAAACTTTTTCCCAGTTCTCCATGAATACCTCCTATATTGAAATAATGAATTGGGACTATGTGAAAAGCGATAGACGCTTGGAGTTGGTTCGGGATGGCTCATGGGATGTTCAGTCCCTTGATTCCGTTGGAAAGCTTCGCTTGAATGAGAAATTAGAAATGAGAAATGCGAAATGGTGGTGCGGCGCATAAAAATATGGAAGCGCCGCAGAGTATAGATGGTAACGATGCCATGAGCTGGCATTTCAGTCACTAGTCACAAGTCACTAGTCACTCGAGGCTCCTAATCCCTAGCCACTAATCCCTAGCTACTAATCATCCCTGCTTTCAAACTTCAGGGTTGTGGCAGCGGCTGCGCCGCGAATATATGGGGCGATACCCGAAGAAGTCAGATGTCTGATGTCTCCTAGCTACCAGCCGCTCGCCCCTAACAAAAACAGGACCTGACATTTTTCAATGCCAGGTCCTGTTCTTTATTTCCTGCCCCCGTGCCATCCGCAGGAAATGCTATGCAGTTTTTATACATCATACCCCAGAAGAGGGAGAATGACGAAGACGACCAGCGCCCAAATGACACCTGCTCCGGCAAAAATACCGAAGGTGATCGCAAAGCCCTCCTTCGTGCGAGGCACGCCGAGAAGGCTGTAGTTTCCCATCACACCGCGGCGCACCATGAAACCATTGTCTTTTCTCTGACGGAACCACTTCATTTTGTGCTCGTAGCTGATGCTGTAAGCAGTAAGTACGGCCACGACCGAAGCGATCAGCCAGTAAATAAGAAAACGGGCTGCGTGGAAATCCTGAACATCTGATAGATCTATAAGTTGTGGCATAGATGCACCATCCTTGTACGAAGTTTTATGTTATCTATTATAAAGCACGGATGGGATTTTGGCAATGAGGGAATGACGCGGCGGCTTCGGCTCCTTTGGGAAAGGCGATGTGGTGCGGCGCATACAGCGTGAAAGGGCGCAATCCAGGAATGCTGCCTCCTAAGCAAAAGGAGCTGTGAAATAACGATCATCTCATTTTCTCGTTCCATCTGCCGCGGGGGACTTGCAGCTCTCATAGGAGTGACTGGGAAACCTTATCCCAGCTGTCTTTCATGCCATAGTCACCCTATCCGCCCCTTTCGGGCACCTTCCCCTAGAGGGGTAATGCTATTAAGTTAAGCGGCAGAACGTTCTTGGCTCCCCATCGGGGGAG
>JAJWRZ010000028.1:0-18491 GCA_021633965.1 Dialister sp. | reverse complement strand
ATTGTACATGGCATTCGAAACTGTTACCATGAAGAAAACATAAAATTCTTCAAAGCGCGGCACTTCATAGCCGCACGCAAAGGAGCTTTCTATGACAGCTTTTCTTATCAACTGGTACCCGCTGCTGTGCCTTCTTTTTGTTGCCATCGGCTACGGGATTTCTTTTTGGAAAAAGAAATCCCCCTTCGCAGCCATTCTTCTGCTATACGCGATTCTCTTTTTCAGTCTTTACGCCTTTCTGCAGGTTCTTCACGCAGACAGCGTCGCGCCCTTCTGCTTTACCGGTGTCATGCTCATCGATCTGCTCTTCTGGAATGAAAAAAGATGATACAGGCATGTGGACAGAAAATGCGCCTATGAGCATGCTCTCTCTTGACCCTTTATCCCATATGTTATACTAGTAAGGTATTTTAAAATCAACAGAATCGGGAGGCCTTTATGAATATTCTTGTCACCGGTGGTGCCGGCTATATCGGTTCCCACACGGTCCGCGCACTGGCAGCTGCCGAAGGACTGACGCCAGTGGTTTTCGATAATCTCTCCACAGGGCATGCAGAGTCTGTGCCTGAAGGTGTGACACTCGTCAAAGGTGACATTCACGACATTGATTTCGTCGCTAAAACCCTCGAAACATATAAAATCGACGGTGTCATCCATTTCGCAGCCTATTCACTTGTCGGAGAATCCATGGTGGATCCTGCCAAGTATTATACAAATAACGTCGAAGGGACGCTCCACCTGCTTCTTGGCATGCAGAAAGCAGGCGTCTCCAAGATCGTATTCTCTTCCACGGCCGCGGTATACGGCGAACCCGAAAAAACGCCGATTGAAGAAGATTTCCCACATAATCCGACCAATGTCTATGGACGCACAAAGCTCGTCATAGAGCATATGATGCGCGACTTTACGAATGCTTACGGTCTCTCTTATGTAGCTCTGCGCTACTTCAATGCTGCCGGCGCTGCGCTGGACGGCACGATCGGGGAGGATCACAATCCGGAGTCTCACCTAATCCCTCTCATTCTGAAAACCGCACAGGGGGTGCGCGACCACATCGCAATCTACGGCACGGACTACCCGACGCCAGACGGAACTTGCATTCGTGACTATATCCATGTCGTGGATCTTGCGGATGCACACATACTTGCCATGCAGTACCTCTTACGGGGCGGCGAAAGCACCTATTTCAATCTTGGCAGTGAAAACGGCTTCTCTGTCCGCGATATCATCGACACCGCCAAAGAAGTGACGGGCATCGATTTCAAAGTGACAGAAGAAGCACGCCGCAGCGGCGATCCCGCTGTCCTTATCGCCTCTTCCAAAAAGTGTAAGGCTGTCCTCGGCTGGCATCCCACCCATTCTGATACAAGGGAAATCATTGCTTCCGCTTGGAAATGGCATAAATCGCATCCCTATGGATATAAAAAGTAGGAAATGATCCCCTTTTTATTCTTCTACGCACCTCAAGTATAAAATTCATAAGAAGGAGAGTTATCATGCAAAAAATCAGAAAAGCCGTCATTCCAGCCGCCGGCTTTGGCACTCGTTTCCTGCCGGAAACAAAAGCCATGCCGAAGGAAATGCTGCCTATCGTCGACAAACCCACCATCCAGTATATCGTCGAAGAGATCAAAGCAAGCGGCATTGAGCAGATCCTGATCATTTCCGGTCACGCCAAGAGGGCTATCGAAGACCACTTCGACTCCTCCCCTGAACTCGAAGAGCATCTCTATGAATCCGGCAAAATGGATCTTCTGAAAGAAGTCCGCAAGGTCGCTTCCGTCAAGATCCACTACACCCGTCAGCCATATATGAGAGGCCTCGGCGATGCCATACTCTGCGCGAAGGATTTCATCGATGATGAACCATTCGGCGTCATTCTTGGTGATGATGTCGTGTACAATGGCAATGAAACCCCGGCACTGAAGCAGCTTATGGACCAGTACCAAAAGACAGGTGCCACCATCATCGGCTGCCAGATCGTCCCCAAAAGCGCGGTTTCCTCTTACGGCATCGTGAACGGCGTCCCAACGGAAGATCCGAATCTGGTTCACGTGAAAGATATGATTGAGAAACCTTCTATAGAGGAAGCGCCGAGCCAGTTTGCAGCGCTAGGCCGTTACGTCATCACGCCGGATATTTTCGCCATCCTGGAACAGACGAAGCCCGGAAAGGGCGGAGAAATCCAGCTCACTGACGCCCTTCGCGTCATGGCACATGACGGTCATGTCTATGCCTACAATTTCACAGGAAAGCGTTATGACACGGGAAATAAGCTCGGCTATCTCAAGGCGACCGTTGAATTTGCTCTTCGCAGGGAAGACCTCGGGGAAGATTTCAAGAACTATTTAAAAACGCTGGTTGCAAGCATGGACTAAGGCATTACTGATTCAATCATTTCCTCTCCCTGCACGCAAAAATCCGACGGTTTACTTTTGGTAAACAGTCGGATTTTTTGATGCTGCGCGAAAGGAAAACGGTGTATCACAGGATGCCTCGCACGCCGCTCCTGTACTCCATTTACATACAGCGCCAGATGTGGAGAAGCTGGTCTTCGGTCATCTTATCGACCTGGAAATAGGAGGCCCCCATGGCCTTGGCGATCTTTTTCGCCAGACCGAGCCGGATAAAGCCCGACTCCGTATCGATGACAGCCACAGGTAGATGGCGGCGTCCTATGCGTTTCGCTTCATCCATGGCATCCGTCACGGGATTGGTTCCTTCATTGAGCGGACTGGTCGCACGGCCATCCGTGATGAGAATGACCACAGGATCCTGCGCCGGATCCTGCCTATAAAGCATATCGAGTACATCTTCCGCTTTGAGAAGACCTTTTGCCAGCGGCGTCTTGCCGCCGGTCGGCATAGAGGCCAGTTTCTTCTGCGCGAAATCCACGCTTCTTGTGACAGGGAGAAGGACCTCCGCCTGCTTCTTACGGAAAGCGATCATACCGACGCGATCACGTTTCTGATACGCATCAAGGAGGATCTTGAAGATGACGCCTTTGACCGTTTTCATACGTTCCCGAGCGCCCATGGATCCGGAGGCATCGACGACGAAAAGAAAAATATTCCCCGTGCGTTTTTCACGCACTTTGCTGCGAAGGTCATCTTTTCTGATGACGACAGCGCATCCATTCGACGGGCGGGCCTTCTGATACGGAGCCGCCGCACGCAGCGTGGCATCGAAAGCAATATCGCTGGTCTTTGCTTTCGGGATTTCTGCCCGCACATAGCGTCCCTGCATGAGGTCGGTCATGGTGAGGCTGCGCTTGCCGCTTCCCTTTTTCGGCTTTCTGTCCTTGGCCGGCTCGATCCACATCGGAGGCAGATTGACATGGAGATTGGCCGCATCGACACGTTCACGGGAAGCCCCCTTCGGATTCGACATCTGGGCATTGGTATCATTTTGATTCTCATTGCCTTGACTGTCTTCCGTATCCGTCTGCTCGGGCTGCGGCTGCTCCGGTCTTGTAAAATCCTGATCACTCTGAGAAGGATCCTGCGGCTGATCCTTCGAAGGTGCCTCGCTATCCGGCGGCTGCGGCGGTGGATTCTCTGTATCCTCATGCCTATCTTCCTCTTCTTCCGCTTTTCTCATGCGGTGAGGCAGGATGAATTCTGCCGCCTTTTCAAGGTCTTTCGGAAGGACATATTTTCTTCCCGCCAATGCCGCTTCGGCTCTGGCGGCTTCGATAAGATAAATATCCGCACGATGTCCCGCCACATGTGCCTTCAGTGTATAGACGGCGGCCAGCTGGATCATGGCCGGTGACACCTCGACATCTTTCAGTCTTTTTCTGGCCTTGGCGACCTGATCCCTCAGCGCTTCTGTCTCTTTCTCCCATTTCTTGCGGAAGGCAAGTCCGTCTTTTTCGAAATCCAGTACACGCCTGATGATTTCGATCCTGGTCTTATCATCTGCCTGAGGCTCTATCTGGGCAAAGAGGCCGAAACGGTCGAGCGAAGAAGAAGAAAGCGTACCGCTTTCCGGATTCATGACAGAAAGTACCGTGAAACGAGACTCTCTCTGCTCCGAGAGACCGTCACGCTCGAGGCGGTAGCCGCCTGCCTCGCGAATATTCAGAATGGCAGAAAGCAGATCGTCGCGCAGCAGATTCGCATCATCGATATAGAGCAGTCCGTCATTCGCTTCATCGATAAGACCCGGCAGGAGCTTTTTGTGCCCGCTTCGAATGGCCTCTTCGGCATCGATAGCTCCGAAGAGACGGTCCTCTGTGATGCTGATCGGCACCTCTACCCACGGGGCGTCCAGAAGCTCTCTGGCGCTTCGGACGAGCGTAGATTTCCCTGTTCCCTTTTCACCAGACAGGAGAAGTCCTCCGGCGTGCGGGTTGACCAGGGTGAGGAGGATCGCTTCCTTCGCCTTTTCTGCGCCGCAGATGGCAGCGAAAGGAAATCCGTTACGCTTCATCGTCGATGACCTTATCCACTTCGGACCAGTCCAGAGTCTGTTCTTCGAAAGGACGGCGTCTCATACGGTGCGGGAGCGCCAGGCGGGAAGCCTCACGGATGTCTTCCTTCGTGACCTCAGTATGACCTTCTACGGCCGCGATGGTTTCTGCCGTCTTGATCAGCGTGATGTCTGCACGGTGACCATCGACACCGAGCGTGATGGAAATCTTGGCAGCCAGCAGGAGAATGTCATTCGACACCGTGACCTGCGGGAGCAGCTTCATCGCACGCTCGATGCGGCGAACTTCTTTCTCCTGCTCATCCTTCCACGCTTCGAGGAAAGGCTGCGGATCTGCTTCATAAGCCAGACGGCGTTTGATGATTTCTGCTCTCTTTTCCGGATCCTGTTCACCGACGACCTTGACAGAAAGGGCGAAACGGTCAAGAAGCTGCGGACGGATGTCCCCTTCTTCCGGATTCATCGTGCCGACCAGAGAGAAGCGCGCCGGATGGGAGTAGGAAATCCCTTCACGCTCTACGGTATTGATCCCCATAGCGGCAGAGTCAAGAAGTACATCGACGACATGGTCATCCAGCAGATTGATCTCATCGACATAGAGAATGTTGCGGTTCGCATCAGCGAGAATCCCCGTTTCGAAGGAGCGCTTGCCTTCACGGATAGCAGCCTCGATATCCAGTGTACCGACGACACGGTCTTCTGTCGCACTGACCGGAAGCTCGACCACCTTCATCGGCAGCATCTCTACGTCCGGTTCTGCATGGTCGTATTTTTCATGACATTCATCACACCAGTTCGCTCTGTCGTCCGGATCGTCATGGAAGCGGCATCCTTTGATACAGCGGCGCGGCGGAAGCAGGTCAGCGAGAGCGCGCACTGCTGTCGACTTTGCCGTTCCTTTCTCGCCCTGAATGAGTACGCCGCCCAGCTTTGGATTGACGACATTCAGCACGAGTGCTCTTTTCATCGTATCCTGGCCGATGATGGCCGTAAATGGAAATGTTCCCTGTCTTTTCATGAATATCCTCCTTAAAATAAATGGATCTTATCGATAGAAAAAAGGTGCAGGAGAAACACGGGTTCTTTGCGGAATCAGCGTTCCCTCATATATCTTTTTATAAAAAACTGTTTCATCGCACATTCTGCTTCAGACTTTTTCACCGCTCCGTCTGCGCGAAGCCAGCGGGAGAAGCAGCCACCGCCGCATAGAGGGAAGTAGGAGCAGTCGCGGCACTCCGCCATGGCCTTGTCGACAAAAGCAGCAACGGCTCTCACTTTTTCAGGATCACGCCCTTCGTGGACATTCCCCAGAAGATAGCGCTCTCTTCCCATCAGCGAGGAGCAGGCATAGATATTCCCATGCACATCGACGAAAGCCGCTTCCCCGTGCATGGCATAGCATTGCGGGAAATCGTAATCCTTGGTTTTTGCAAGACGAGCAGCTCGATCCTCCTGCGTGAAATGGATATGCCGTCCCGTCATCTGTTCCAAAAGGTCCATGCGCGCCGCCGTCTTTTCGAGCGCTTTTGTCATCGCCTCTGCGGAAGGCGCATGAAGAGCAGCCCCGCGCCCCTGCTCACGCAAGATATCAAAGCCGACCTGGTGAACATTTCCATAGAAATGCGCCATGTCTGCAATACCCGGAAGATCCTCCGTCATATCCTCTGTCACGACGCAGGTGATGCCCGTCCCGATGCCGGCAGCAGCCAGATTCTTGAAGCCTTCTGACGCAGCCTGAAAGGATGAGCCGCCATCT
Source organism: Dialister sp. (assembly GCA_021633965.1). Classification (GTDB taxonomy): domain Bacteria; phylum Bacillota; class Negativicutes; order Veillonellales; family Dialisteraceae; genus Dialister. The sequence goes on along the minus strand of JAJWRZ010000028.1, from coordinate 12,301 downwards.
TTTCGACGGCGAGTGCGGTCCATGAGATCCTTGCGTCCGTCACAGGAAATACCGATCCCCACTCCATGCTGGTAGAGCCATGTACCTATATCTTTGGTGAGGAGTGAACCATTCGTCTGTATCTGCATCTGCGCATCATAGTGATTCCTCTCGGCGATTTCTACCAGTTTCCGTATGAGAGGAAATCGAAGCAGCGGCTCCCCGCCGGAAAACTGCAGGAGAAAGCGATTTCCTCCCCTTCCGGCAAGGTGCAATGCCGCAATGGCCGTCTCCTCCTTCATATCCACCTGATCCGCGTCTGCCGCATAACAATACCGACAAGCAAAGTTGCATCGACCCGTCAGTGTGAGGACCAGCATACGGATCGGCGATAGGTCAGTCGTCATCATCTTCAAGTTCCCCTTCGACAGAGAGGTAAAGCTCCTGCAGCTCCTCTTTCATCTCATCGCTTGCGTGCCACATGTCACGCTGGTTTGCTTCAAGAAGCGTCTCTGCCATGCTCTGGAGCGCCCATGGATTGACCTTCTTCATCCATTTCTGCATCGCCGGATCCAAAGCATATTTCTGGGCATACTGTTCATACATCCAGTCATCCATGACACCGCTTGTCGCATCCCACTGGAAGGAAATCGAGAGACGGTTTGCAAGATCAGTCGCCCCTTTGTAGCCGTGTTTCATGAGCCCTTCGATGTACTTTGGATTCATAGATTCTGCGCGGAAAACGCGCTTCATCTCTTCCTGTACCGTCTTTACACCGACAGAAGACCGATTCGTACTGTCACCCACATAGGAAACAGGCGCTTTCCCGCCGAGGCTCTTGACTGCCGCGATCATCCCGCCATGGAATGCATTGTAATCATCAGACGAGAGGATATTGCTCTCATGGTTTTCCTCATTCTTGACCGTAAGGTCGAGAGAAGCGAGGCGCTTCTGGAACAGCTCTGGATGGAAGACGCCGCGTTTGCCGCCGCCGAAGACGTGCCCGCCCCAGCGGACATACACATTCGCCAGATCCTCTTCCGTCTGCCAGTTCTTCGCATCAAGCACCGTATTGACACCTGCACCGTAGGTCCCTGGCGCGTCGCCAAAGATGCGGAAAGCTGCATTTCTCCATGCCTCATCTCCATCGACACCGGCATCCTCCATGGATCTGGCATCTTCTCTCACATGCTTACGGATGAAATTATCCTCTTCGGATTCATCCAGCGCGGCCACAAGAAGTACCGCCTGATCCATCAGTTCAGCGAGCTGCGGAAGGGTATCGCGGAAAAGTCCGGAAATCCGTCCCGTCACATCGATGCGAGGCCGTTTGAGTTCTGTAAGGGGGATCACCTCAAGCCCTGTCACGCGCAGACTTCCCTTCTGCCAGACAGGACGGACCCCCAGAAGGTAAAGAAATTCGGCGATGTCCTGCCCCGAGGAGCGCATATTCGGCCCCGACCACAGTACCATCCCGATATTTTCCGGATACTTACCCTGGTCAGCAATGAATTTCTCTATCATGCGATCGCCCAACTTCACGCCAAGCTGCCATCCTGCCGGGGATGGCATGGTGCGGGGATCCGTGCCATAGAAATTGCGCCCCGAAGGGAGAAGCGAAACACCGCCAGCATTTGGTGAACCGGAAGGCCCCGGCTCCACATAGCGGCCTGCCAGCGCATCCATCGTGTGCGTGAGTTCCTCCTTCGCCCCCTGAATACGCGGCACCATCTCCTCATTTACAAACATGAGAAGTTTTTTCAGTGTCTTTCTCCATGCGTCACTGCCCTGCGTCTCCGGAAGTGCCATGACAGAATCGATCGCTTCTGCCGTAAAGTTGCCGGAAGATAGCGTTTCGATGACCTGCTTCGCTTCTTTTCGGATCTGATCCATCAGCTGTCCGCCAGTGATCCCCTGCGTTTCCACCATGTCTCCCGCATGCTGCTGGATATCATCCAAGGTAACGCCGTATTTTTCTGCCAGCAAATCATAAATGGAAGGCACGTCTTCATTCGAAAGACGCAGCATCTGCAGAATGCCATCTACAAGAAGGGTGCCGGTCAGCGGCTGCCCCAGAATGTGCAATCCCACATGGACTTCACTATCTTTCAGCTCTTCGATATAGTCATGCAGCGCAGCGACATAGTCTGCAAACGGCTTCTTTCCCTGATAAGGCACTTCTTCATCCAGCTTGGCTTTCACCGCCAATTTGCGAATCGGCTCCTCCATGGCAGAAACATCGCTCCCATTTCCCTTGAGAGCGGCATACTCATCGATCGTTTTCTCCAGCTCGGCGATTTCATCGTAAGCACCTGCATCAGCGACAGGCGCCGGCATGTAACTGACCAGACAGCCAGCAGCGCGGCGCTTGGCGATCATACCTTCGCCGGTGATCGTCATATGGTAGGGATAGATATTCGGGAGATCTCCGAGGGCGATGTCCGGATAGCTTTCTTCATCCAGTCCGACACCTTTCCCCGGAAGCCATTCCAGATTTCCATGCGTCCCCATATGAATGACCGCATCCGCTTTCCACACATGACGCAGCCAGTAGTAGAAAGCAAGATACTGATGTGTCGGCGGGATTTTCGGATCATGATACGCCTTCGAAGGATCCATCCCGTACTGGCGCGATGGCTGCACCGTGAGGAAAAGATGTCCGTCCATCGTACCAGGGACGAGAATATCACCTTTTTCCGAAATCATGACATCGCCCGGTGCCTCTCCCCAGGTATCCACCATGGACGCCTTCGCTTCTTTCCCGAGCTGTCGGAAGAAATCCAAGTACTCACGGCAGGAAAGCTTCTGGCAGGACTCCGCCTGCTCTTCCGTCATCATGGAAATGTCATTCGTCGCATGGGATGTCATGAGCTGGATGAAATCATCCGATGTTTCCGGGATGAAATCCATCTGATAGCCCGCTTTCTTCATTTCCTTCATGAGACGGATGGTACTCTCCATCGTATCCAGACCGGAAGCACTCCCTATATTCGAATTCTTCGCCGGATAATTATGGAAAATGATAGCGATTTTTTTATTTTCATTCTTCATCTGATGAAGTGTCGCCCATTTCCCGGCCTTTCTGACCATCTGCGTCACGCGCTCAGGGATCGGCACATAGGAGACACTGCCATCGACATCTTTTTTGCGACCTGCGATCGGCAGACCGGAAATCGCGCCGTCCAGCTCAGGAAGCGCAACCGCGATCGACGTTTCCACCGCATTCATGCCCTCTGGATTCTTGCGCCAGTCAGCCTCCGATGTGAGAAGCGTATAGGCAGAGAGGATAGGCACTCCTAGCTTCTTCAAGACGGGAAGGCTCGTCTTTCCTGCGCCAAGCATAGAAAATTTCATCGTGGATACCAGCGCATCGATGACAGGCTGTCCGTCCTTCATGAAATACGTCTCCAGCACCTCTGATAAAGATGGCATGCCTGCCGACTCATCGATGAACCCGTTCGCAAAGACAGGAAGCACCGCATAGCCTTCTCTGTCCGCTTCCTCCAGAAAGGCCTTCACATACGCGGTATCATCCCAGATCCACTCATCGCGGTAGAAAAGCAGCCCCAGTACAGGCCTGCCACCATAGGGATGCGCCGCCTCGAAATCCGAGAGCGACTTCTGTGCGCGGCTTTCCGCTCCCGGATCATAAATCCCTGCCCAGCTGTACTTCTCTGGCGGTTGTGCTTTTTCCGCCTTGTCATCAAAAAGTCCATTCGCATACAGCCAGAGATTCTTGAAATTGCTGAGACCGCCATACAGACAGTACTTGCGGAATGTCTCGAGCACATCGCCATCGATGGAAGCGCTGTGCTCTGCCATATCCCCATCGATGGCATCGACAAAGTATGCAATCTGATTCTGATCCAAAAAATTTTTACAGTCTTTCCAAAAGGAAGACTTCAGTGCATTCTTCATCAGGTGGATCATGACCAGAGACGCACCGGATACTTTACGCTCCCAGTTCCTGCTCCAGTCACTCGTGCGTTCCACGCGCACAGAAATAGACAGGTCAGAAATCAGCCTCTTCTCCTGAAGCGCCTCACAGGCTTTCTTCATGGAGGCATACCGCCTGTCATGGTTCGTCATATATAGAATTTTGGGTTCCATAGCTCGCCTTTCTCTCGGTCTGTTCTAAAAAATACGTACGGAAACTTTTAGCTCCCCTAAGAAATCAAATGACTCTCTTCATAGAAAACTATGGTTTACTCATTCATTATACTACACATCTGCATATTTTAAATCGTTTTGATGACAATTATAATCGAAATTTAACTTGCTTAAATAAAAGCGAGGCGGCCATTCAAAAATGGTTGCCTCGCTTCGTTATACTATCATCCTGAAATTTCTAAACTGAGAAATGCTGTATCTCCTTAAGGATCACTTGCTGAGTGAACCACTGCCATCATCAGCCCTTAAAATTCTTTGCATCCATGATCGTGATCCCGGTATTTACATCTCTTTCAGAGACCGCCTTCCCATCAGCAAGTGCAGCAGCCGCCTTCACTGCTTCGTACCCCATCTTCTCCGGATTCTGTGCGATGGTAGCAAAGTGATAGCTACCATCTTTTAAGGCTGCCACAGCCGGTTCTGAAAGGTCAAAGCCCATGACAGCTAGATCCTTGCGACCTTCCTTCATGACTGCAGCAATGGTCGCCTTCGTAGAGCTGTTGTTGCAGGCAATGATCCCCTTCACGCTCTTATCCTGAAGAGTCTTTTCCACCAGTTCACCCGCCGTCTGCTCATCTCCGTAATTGATAAGATATGCTTTGGAAATCTTCCATTTCTTCGGTGCCAGATTGTACCAGTTGGCAATGGTAGAATCCAGACGTTCCGAGATCGTACGGCTTGCCAGGTTGCTAACATGCATGACGACGGTGATTTCCTCGTCTTCCGATACGCCGCTTTCCTTCAGCAGCTCCACCATCTTCTTCGCCACTTCTGCACCAGATGCCAGATTATTTGTCATGTAGGACGCATCATAGTCTTCCGTATTCATCATCGTATCAACAAGGACGACCGGCAGCTTATCCGCACGAAGATTCTTTGTAGTCTCGGTCAGACGCATGCTGTCAGCCGCGCCGAGAACGATGGAGTCTGCCTTCTTCGCCTGCGCGTCGATCAGCATAGCGCGCTGCAGCTCCCAATTGCCATCCTTGTTGACGCCACCTACATAGACATTGACCCCATTCTCCTCCCCTGCTTTTTTCATGCCTGCAATCACTTTTTTCCAATAGTTGCCATTCATGGCTTTCACGACAGCATAGACATTCTTCTGTCCGCTTTTCACAGTGGTGACTGCTTTGAAATCCTGTTTCGCAGGTGCTTCAGCGACCTTCTGCGTCACCGTTCCCTGCGGCTCGGCCTGACTCCCACACCCAGCGACCCCACCTGCCAGAATACATGCAGAAATAAGAAGTGCCCACATTTTTTTCATATCGATTGCTCCTTTTCCACAGAAGTATCATCGTGGAAAAGAAATCTAACATATCCTCCACAGGCGGCCACCATGATCGCTTCCATCGTTAAATTATAGCTTTATTTTAAATGGTATAGTATGAATTTTCAACTTGAAAAAATCAAGAACTGATTAAGACGTAAAAACGCTGCATGAACATCAGCTCATGCAGCATTTACAAGTATAAAATTGTAAAAATCAATGCATCAAAAAAACAAAGCTTCCAAAAGGCTTTTATTTAGGCAGATGCGATGTCGCAGTATCTGCCAGATACGCGATCTGATTCAAAGAAAAAAGCATATTCATATCCTTCATGTTGTTTTCCCCAACAAAATGGCGGATCTCCGTGATGCTGGCATTGGATAGACCCATATTCCATGAACGTGAGAGCGGAATGTCGATCATCGCACAGATGATCGTGCGAAGGGCTGCGCCATGACTGACGATGGCATAGCTTTTATGATCTCCACGGGATAGAAGCTCCTTCATGAATGCCATCGTCCGCGCCTGACAGTCACGGAAAGACTCTCCGTGAGGGAGCCGCAGCTGGTCAGGATGGTGATACATCTCACTGATCATACCCGGCCAGAGCTGATCGATCTCACTGAAGGTCTTCCCCTCCCAGTCACCGAAGCAGAGTTCCTGCAGCGCAGGCACAATTTCAAGCTTCATGCCATGGGACTTTGCGATGCCTTCCGCCGTGATTCGCGCCCGCTTCAGAGGGCTCGTGATCACGCCGTCAAGAGGGATATCCTTGAAATAGGACGCCACTTTCTCCGCCTGCGCCACCCCCATATCGGAGAGCGCCACATCCGTCGAGCCCTGATAACGTCCTGACTTATTCCATTCAGTCTCTCCATGACGGATAAGATATAGTGTAATCATAGCTGTCGTCTCCTTGTGTTATCTCTATTCACATCTGTCCCTTGGTTCAATTTTCCACAGCGCCGAGCGCCTTTATGAGAATCTGATTTTCTTCTTCTGTTCGCACAGCGACGCGGAAGTACGTCTCGTCCAATCCTTCATAATTTCCGCACTGACGGATAAATATGTGATACGGCATCAATGCTTTCTGCAGCTTCCCTGCCGTTTCAAATTTTCCAATGAGCCGGCAGAGGATGAAGTTCACAGAGCCGGGCAGCACTTTGAGGAAATCAAGAGCAGCCAGTGCAGCCGAAAGTTTTTCTCTTTCCGTTTGACAATACCCCCTGCTATCCTTGATATAATCTAAGTCTTGCGCCGCTGCCGTCATGTAGGACTGCGCGAGTCCATTCACGTTCCACGGAATCAGCGTATCCCGCAGTCTTTCCGCCAGCACAGGGTGGAGAAAAGCGGCTCCGATACGAAGTCCCGGCACGGCATAGAATTTTGTGAGCGACATCACGACCGCTCCGCAGGTTTCATTCACAAGAACGCGCCGATAGGACACATCATCTCCTACGAAATCAATGAAGGATTCATCGATGATGAGGAAGCTCTCTTTCTTCTTTGCCAGATGGAGGACAGCCTCGAAGTCCGATGGAGAGAGCAGCTGCCCATCCGGATTATTGGGGTGACCGAGGTAGATCAAAGAATGCGGAAGTAGTTTCTTCTCGATTTCCTCTAAGGGAAGGGCAAATCCCTGATCTGCCGTGAGAAGAAAGCTGTCCACCGGGCAGCCTGCCGCCTCCGCAGAAAGACGATACTCCGAAAAAGACGGTGCCGGAACGATCACTTTCTTCGGATGAAGAAGCTCGACGAGTTTGTACATGAGCTCAGTCGCCCCATTTCCAAGTGCCATCGACTCTTCCGGGATTCCATAACGGCGAGAAAGGCTTTTCTTCAGCGCGCGGCACTCCACATCCGGATAGCGGAGCGTCTCTTTTTCCCAGTGCGCCATGAGCGCATCTCTTCCCTTGGGAGACAGGCCGAGCGGATTGATATTGATACTGAAATCGAAGACTTTGTCCTGCTCCTCTTCGGAGAGTCCAAAGACATCGCCTCCATGACGAGATGATTTGATAGACATAGTAAAATGATCCTTTATCCATTGATTTTTCTTATTACGCAAAAAGCACGAACTCCATCGAGTCCGTGCTTTCATTATAATGTATCGATTAGATTTTTTCTACCTGCATACCGCGATTGGTGAGACTCACCAGATCAAGGAAGGTGATACCATCGACTGCTTCCTCCAGCTTTTCCCGAAGAGGCAAGGCCTCCATGCCCGGCGGCAGAATCAGTCCCAGAACTGTCCCGCTGTGCGCACAGATGACCCCTTTCCCGCCCAGAGAAAGACCGATCCTGTGAAAATCAGAAAGCTGCTTCTTATACAGGATCTTCTGGTTGCAGAAAGCGGAAATAGAGGCTGCCTCACCGATGAGGTCGATGGATTTTTCCGCGATGCCTTTCTCGAACAGGCGAAGGGCATGCGCGATATCCTTTTCATTGCTTTTCTGCAAAGCGATGAGGTCTTCCCGCGAATTGAAGGACATCGTGTCGATTTCTCCTCCGCAGTCATAGATAAGAATATCCATCGCCGGTGAGAGCCCGAGAGACCGGATCGCTTTCCCTTCCCGGTAGTCGAATTGCACGATCCCTTCGAAGAAGGTCGCATCGCTGGGCTCTATAGAGAGCGCAATGTGAGCGATCTCCTCCATCGACAGCTTCCGCCCGAAGGAAAGTGCGACAGCCTCCGCGACGGCACTGATATCTGCCGTACTGGAAGCAAGCCCTTTCCCTTTCGGTATCGAGGAAATCAGGCGCACGGACGGCCGATCCGTTTCTCCAAGATAAGCCAGCGTCTTCTTCACCGCTTTCTCTGCTTTGTCGGGAAGCGCGTCCTCTGCCTTGTCATCCACCAGAGCCATCGCATAGCGATTGATAGGGCATGTCACCATGAAGGAAGCCCCTTCTGCATAGCCCTGTATGAATTCGCCGCAGGAACCTGGCGAGCTAACTACATATGCCATACCTGCCCCCTTGTGAGAATGACGAACAGCAGAGCCAGAAAGGCTTCTGTGATCTCGGTGACAAATCCATAGGTATCTCCTGTCGTGCCGCCGATTTTCTTGACGATCCAACTGTTCAGCTTGAGCCCGAGTACGATGGCCGCCCCGGCCAGCAGAAGATAAGTCCATCCGAAGTAAAGCGCTGGCAGCAGCGAGAGCACGAAGGCTTTCTCCAGCGCATACTTCTCGCGATAAGCGGCAAACGCTTTCCCCATGCCATACGGGCGGGCATATGGGTATTCACAGATGGAAATCACCATATTGAGACGCCCCAGCGTCGGCATCGCCATGAGAACGAGATAGAGCGGCGCATCTGCGGAGCCAAGCGAGAGCGTTTCCACCAGCACAAAGATCAGAATAGACAGCATCCCGAAAGAACCGATAAGACTGTCCTTCATGATTTCCAGACAGCGCTCCTTTGAGCGGCCGGAAAACAGGCCGTCCGAGGAATCCATCAGCCCATCGGCGAGTGTTCCCCCGGTGAGGAAGAGCTCCCCCACCACCAGAAGGAATCCCATCAAGAGCGGCACCCCCAGCGGCTTCATCAAGAAATAGATGAGGCACATAAAAGCGCCGATGATCCATCCTATCACAGGAAACCAGGTGACACTTTTCCCGAATTCCTCATCATTCCATACGGTGCGGTCGGAAATATGGATACGGGTCAGAAACTGCAGACCCACTAAAAAAGCATTCATGAAATCACCAGAAGATATAAATCAGCACCGTCTCAAGCGCAATGAAAAGAATCGTCGCACCGTACATCATCATGATCGACGTCATGATATGGTCCGACTTCAGGGGTGTCTCGGCATCCCCCATGTATTCACGGAATTCCGGTTTCCCTTCATAGTAGTTATACCCGCCGAGCTGCACATGCATCGCACCGGCGACCGTCGCTTCCGCATAACCGCCATTCGGGCTCGGATGCTTCTTCGCATCGCGCAGGCAGATCTCCACGGCATGACGCCAGTCCAGACGCAGAAGGAACGCCGCTGCCACAAAGAGCAGAAAGGTGATACGCGCCGGGATATAGTTCAGTACATCATCGAGGCGCGCCGCAAAGCGTCCGAAGAAGAGATATCGGTCATTTTTATAACCGAGCATAGAGTCCATCGTATTTCCTGCGCGATAGACCATCGCTCCCACCGGGCCGAAAAGCAGGAAATAGAAGAGCGGAGAAATGATCCCATCCGTCGTATTCTCTGCGATAGTCTCGATCGTGCCGCGCGCTATATTGCTTTCATCCAGATTTTCTGTATCCCGGCCGACGATCCAGCTCAGCCGTTTTCTTGCGGTCACGAGATCCTTATCATCTTTCAGAAGATGGTAGATTTCCAGACCGTCTCTGGCAAGCGAGCGCGGCGTCATCGTGAAATAAAGGACAACGGTGCTGATGGCTGCATAGAGCCACAGACCACCTAGATGTCCTAAGTAAATCAGAAAAGCCGTCAGAAGACCTACGGTAAGCAGCACGAGCAGCACTGTCAGCATCCCGCGAAGAAACATATTTCCATCGGACGTCTTTTTCTCCGGGTACAGGTGGTTCTCATAGAAGGAAATCAGATTCCCGATAAGTACCACCGGATGCCATTTCGAGCGCGGATCGCCATAGACCGTATCCACCACAAGAGAGGCGAAAGGGATCGCTGCTTCTGTGATGGAAGTAAGAAGCCCGCTCACTTATTCATTCTCCAGAATCTTATAGAAGGCGTCCATGTCGAAGTTCTTTCTGACAGTATTCGCCAAACGGTCGAATTCCGACTCCTTGTACTTTCTGTAGCGGAACTGGATCGGCAGATCTTCGAGTCCCTTTCTCCGGCGGAGCGCATTGATGACGGCGCGGCGGATCTCATCATTATCGAATATGCCATGGCAGTAGGTGCCAAAGACATTGTGTTTTTCATTGATGAATCCGTCCATCAGATCGACCGGCGCTTCGCTTCTTTGCGTGATATGGAAAAGGGACTGTGCCTCTTTGGTGAGCGTCGTCTCCCCCATATGGATCTCATACCCGCGCATGCCCTTGGCGGAGAATTTCATATCGAGGAAAGGCAGCTCCTCGCAGTCAAAGAGCACCTGATAGGTATTCTTTTTGCCATGCATCGAAGTTTCATAGGGCAGAAGGCCGAGCCCTTCGACTTCATCATTTTCACTTTCCACATGAAGCGGGTCACAGACCTTTTCACCGAGCATCTGGTAACCGCCGCAGATCCCGATGACAGGTACGCCCTCTGCTGCCAGCTCGCAGATCTCCTTCGCATAGCCCTGCCGCTTCAGGTACAGCAGGTCTTCCGTCGTATTCTTACTGCCCGGCAGCATGATGAGATCCGGATGACCGATCATATCTCCCTGCTGTACAAAGCGGACATTCACATCCGGTTCATGATTCAGCGCATCGAAGTCGGTAAAATTCGAAATCTTCGGAGTCTGCATGACAGCGATGTGAATATCTCTCATCACATGGTCGCTCGGCATATCCTGCAGGGAGACCGAGTCCTCGTCGTCGATACCCAGCTTGTCGAGGTAAGGGATGACACCCAGGACCGGGACACCTGTCCTTTCTTTGAGGAAGGTCAGCGCCGGTTCGAGCAGGGTGATATCTCCCCGGAACTTATTGATAATGAGCCCTTTCACGAGAGCTCTCTCATCCTCATCGAGCAGCATCAGCGTGCCGACGATCGAAGCGAGTGCACCGCCGCGGTCAATATCGGCGATAAGGAAAACAGGCGCATGGCACTCTTTGGCGATACGCATATTGACGATATCATTTTTCTTCAGATTCACTTCCGCCGGACTGCCAGCCCCTTCGATGACCAGCGCATCATAATGCGTCTCCATATAGGCCAGGGCTTCCTTCACACTCGCCCATGCCTGCTGGCTGTACTTGTTCTGGTAGTCAGACGCGCTGTAGTTACCGACCGACTGTCCCAGAAGAATGACCTGCGAGCAGGAATTGCCCGTCGGCTTCAGAAGGACCGGATTCATCTCTACGATCGGATCCGCACCAGCCGCTTCCGCCTGTGCGACCGTCGAGCGTCCGATCTCGCCGCCGGAACGGGTGACATAGGAATTCAGCGCCATGTTCTGCGCTTTGAATGGAGCTGTATTATACCCATCCTGCGTCAGAATGCGGCAAAATGCCGTACACAGGATGCTTTTCCCTACATGAGAACTGGTTCCCTGAAACATGACTCTTTTTGCGATTTTTGTCATCATAACTCCACTCCTCTTTCTTTGAGTTCAATGGTAATCCCTGCCACGGACAGATATACCTTGTCAGCACGCTTTGCGATATACTGATTCGCCAGACCGACAAGATCCCTGTATACCCGGCTCATGGCATTGGCCGGAACAATGCCCATGCCAAGCTCATCGGAAACAAAAATGATCTCTTTATCAGTGACTTTGGAAATCGAATCAAACATACGATCCAGATCCCTCTCCAGTGCTTTCTGGAGCGTCGTCAGATCTTCCACCCCCAATGTCTCCACTGTGATCCCCTTCATATGATCCATCAGAAGGTTATTCACATACATGGTCAGACAGTCGAAAAGAATGTCATCAGCGCCTGCGAGGATTTCATCCATCATCGGCCCCGCCTCGTGCATGACCTCAAAAGTCTTCCAGTCAGCCGGCCGCCTCTCGCGATGAAGCATGACACGATACTTCATCTCATCATCAAAGATCTGGCTGGTAGCGATGTATCCCTTCCTTTTCCCTGCGGAATGATACATCAGCTTCTCTGCAAATTCGCTTTTCCCGCTGCGCGCGCCGCCTAGAACCAGAAAAATTTGATTCTTCATTTTCCTCATCACCTCATTTTTTCGCCCCTTCGGGGCATTTACCGTTATATTTTACCATAGATAGAACG
>JAJWRZ010000027.1:9624-18531 GCA_021633965.1 Dialister sp. | reverse complement strand
AATTTTTATGCCTAATTTTTTTAGTTTCGTGTCCAATTTTTGTTGACAAGTGCACGCTGAACCTCTTTCGCATGTAATCAAGGGACAACACGCCCCATGAGCTAACCCCGAACCCTGAACCCTTAAACCCTTTATCTCACTCCCCATCTGTGCTATGCTATACGAAACAGCAAACCGCTCACTATCCACGATTTCCAAGAAACGAGGTCCTTCCCATGACATCTGCCGATGAAAAAAGTCTCGCCCTGCGCAAATGGATCTTTGCCGGGCTGATGGTCGCCGCCGGCGTACTGCTTTCCCCCATGTTCTCCTTTCCGCTGGGCGTGACGAAAGCATTTCCCCTGCAGCATATGATCAACATCTTTCTGGCGGTCCTCTGCGGCACGCGCTATGGCACCGCAGCCGCCTTCGGCACCTCCCTCATTCGCAATCTCTTAGGCACCGGCAGCCTTCTCGCCTTCCCCGGCTCCATGGTGGGTGCTTTCCTCTCCGGCTACCTCTACAGCCACACGCACAAGCTCTGGGCTGCCGTCATCGGAGAATTCGTCGGTACCTCGATCATCGGCGGACTCCTCTCCTACCCGATCGCCGCCCTCTTCATGGGCTCGGCCAAAGGCGCCTTCTTCTACGTCTCCCTCTTCGCCGTCTCCTGCGGCGCAGGCTGCGTCATCGCCTTCGTCGTCCTGAAGGGCATGAAAGTGATTCAAACAGAATTCTCGAAAATGTAAGAAAATAAAAAGCCCAGTCCCCACATCGGCGGCTGGGCTTTTTGTGTGGGGGCAGGGATGAGTGACTAGTGACTGGTAGCTAGGGATTAGTGGCTAGGGATTAGGAGTGATTAGTGACTGGGATTTGCCGGCATCGTCATCCCGAGCGCAGCCGAGGGATCTTTACTGCACTGCGGGAATCAGTGTGTATGCGCCGAGGGAAAACGATGTCTTGGTGTTGCCTCACTTCAGGCGATGAGCATTCTGCAATAAAGATTTCTCGACTACGCTCGAAATGACGATGCGCGCGAAGCGCTATCAAAACTCCGCGGCGCTTCTGATTTTTATGCGCCGCACCACCACTCCTAACTCCTCACTCCTAACTGGTGAGTAGAGCTTTCAAACGCAATCAAGGGGCGGTACGCCCCACGGGCTAACCCTGAACCCATCAACCTGAACCCCTTTCTCTCTTGACACTCTCCCACTTATTACGCTATAATGTTTTAGTTTTGCAAATAAAAAAATAATACACATGATATTCGTAAGTTTTATTATTACATTTTTGCATGAGAAATCGAGAGCGCACCATGGGGAAAGCGGCTCCGATTTCAGAAGAGAGGAACCATGAAACACGCTTTTTTGAAAGCAGCCATTGCATCCTGCTTCGCCTGCGCCGCAGTGACCGTAAGCGCAGCGAATCCATTCACCGACGTATCTTCTGACGACTGGGCCTATCAGGCAGTCGCTTCGCTCTCCGATGAAGGCGTCATCGACGGCTATCCGGACGGTACCTTCCGCGGAGATAAGCACGTCACCCGTTATGAGATCGCGCAGATCGTCGCCCGCCTGATGGCGAAGGAAGACACACTGAATGCGTCCCAGAAGGAGACCCTCGCCAAGCTCTCCTCCCAGTATGCGAATGAACTCAAGGACCTCGGTGTCCGCATCGCAGAGCTTGAAAAGAAGCGTGGTGCGACCGACCTTATCACCGAGCTCCGCGTCCAGAGCATCGACCGCTATGACAATGTATTCAAAGGAAATGTCCAGAAGCACAACGAGCTTTCCACCCGCGTCCGCCTAAATACCATCACTCCGGTGAACGACCGCGTCCACCTCTACGGTCAGATCGAAACCATCCTGGACATGAATGGCAAAGAAAGCTACGACGTGAACCGCATCGACCCGAAAGACAAGAGCCAGACCAAGACTCGTGCTGGTTATGACGACGGCGAATTCCACCTGAACCGTCTGTGGACCACCTACCACTTCGGATCGAAGCAGGATACGACAAACCTCCCCTACGGCCCGTCCAAGAACCTCATCGGCATCGGCCAGTTCCCCGTCAAGATGGGCGTCACCGGCTACACCTATGACGGAGAAGTCAAAGGCGTCTTCGCTTCTTTCGGCGACTACCTGAAAGGCGGCCGCCTCACCCTCGCCTTCGGCCGCGCGACGAATATCAACTACGCATACACCGGCCCGATGATGCGCGGCGTCAAGGTATCTGATATCGCAAAAGGCAAACTGCTGAATGAACTGAAAACAAACAAGAAGTTAGCACAGGCTGTACAGCAGTATCCGGAATTGGGCGAAACTCTTAAGAACGCACAGACACAGATTCAGTCGAGCACTAGCACAACTGATCTGCTTACAAAGGTGCAGACGATTGTTGGTGGATTACCGCAAGATCTGGCAACTGATATTAACAATAAACTGAAACCAACCAAGCTCGCACTGCAGGCGATGATGCAAGGGGCTAACGGGTTCTACAATCCGGACAACGATACCCTTTACCCGATGGGCAGAGATGTCGTCATGGGCTGGGGCGATGACGAAGACGTACCGGTCGCTTACGCCTCCTACATCTACAAGAAACCGGGCCAATACGAAGCTCATGCCTACGCTATGAAAGCCTGCGGGCCTGTCGGCCACATCGCGAAAGCCTACGGCTTCGCAGCCTCCTACAATGTCACCCCGATGCTTCGCGTACAGGGGGAATTCGTCAAGAACCTCAGAAAGCTTCCACTGAACAATGAACGTCCGTACAGCTACAACTACGGCATCCATTACGGCGAAGCGAATGTCCTCAAGGCCAAGTCCTTCTCCATCGGCGTCGACTACGTCTACAGCCAGGCAGGCACCTACTTCGGCGGATCCAGCAATGATATCGTCGACCAGTATACCGGACACGTGTACAAAAATTGGAATGGTATGAAGATGCCGGCTTACTTTGCAGATAAGATGGATGCGCTGACTGATGGTGATCCGTCCAATGATAACAATAACTTTGGCGGCGCGAAATTCTACCTTGCCAAAGCTTCCTTCGTCCCCATGCGCGGCCTCCTCGTCGAAGCCAACTACGGCTTCAACGCCAAAGATATGGGCGGCAAGAAGATGGACAACATGTTCATGCTGAAAGCGACCGCGTATATTAAATAAGTAAGGCGAGATTTCCCCTCTCGGCTGGTATAGGTAAGGTTCATGGGTTTAGGGGTTGAGGTGTGAGGTTTGAATGGTGGCGGCATCGCCATCATTCTTCCGCTCTCCTTCCAGCGCCGTCTGTGGAACGGCTGCTCGACGGATTACTCCCAACCCCCAAACCTTAAACCCTAAACCTAAATTCCATTTTTCAAAAATATTTTTCAAAAACCCCTTGCAATTTCCAGAAAGATTTGTTATTATATACGAGTCACATGGATGATGACTTCCATCAAACAGATAGGGGCATAGCGCAATTGATAGAGCAACGGTCTCCAAAACCGTAGGTTGGGGGTTTGAGTCCCTCTGCCCCTGCCACATGGCCCAATAGCTCAGCTGGATAGAGCACTTGACTACGAATCAAGGTGTCGGGAGTTCGAATCTCTCTTGGGTCACCAGCCTGAAAGCCAGTACCGATCACGGTGCTGGCTTTTTTCGTGCTTGAGAAAATAAATAGTGGAAGAAGAACAGAAAATTTAAGATCTGCATACTAGCCTGTGCTGCTGAGAGAGGTGCTACAAAAAGAACGGCCCCTTTTGATGGGAGCTTTGTAAATAATAGTATTGCATCTTGACAGGAAAAGTAAGGAGTGTTACTCTTTACTTCAACAAAGCGATGAAGAAATGAGTAGGCAGTCTGATGACGGTAAAGCGAGCCTGGGCGGTGGGAGCAGGTACGGATAAGGTGCTGAAGTGCTTTTCTGAGCTTGGCGGGCTGAAATAACAGTAGGCTTTCCCGGTATCTCCCGATATAGAGATAGAGCATGCAGCCTGTCTAAGTGCTCGTAGAGATATGCGTAGTGATATGCATATAAAATTAGGTGGAATCACGAATCCCTCGTCCTATGTGGACGGGGGATTTTTTGCAAGAAGCAAATGGGAGAAAGGAAGACGCAGATGAGCAAGGAAGAAATCAAAGCATTTATGGCAAATACCAAAGTCGATCAACCGGCAACGGTGGAGGAATTTACGGATGCCGTATTAGAGGCTTACAAAGATAGAACGAGGCAGGTTTACTTTATCTGGCGAAAACTGAAAGAGTTGTATCCGGAAGTGGACGCCAACCGCGTCATCCGAGAAGGAAGCTACGATTTCGGGCTATTTCAGGGAGAAAAGATAGCGAGAAAATATGGTGGTGGGGATAAGGTCGGACCGAAGGAAGCGCTGCTTGGTCAGACATCTCGAGGGGGACTGCTGGTTTTCAAACAGAAAATAGAAGAATTAAGTGATGAAAAGGCCGTGAAGTTGTTTCATCGATGTCCGCACGTAGAGGCTTTGGCTGATCTTGGGCTGACCAAGGAAGAGATCAAAATGTTCTGCCGTGATATGCTCGGGCATTGTGATTATGCCATCTGCAAACCTTTTACCCATGCGGAAATAGATTTTCCCACAACCATTGCAGACGGTGAAGGGCATCCCTGTGCTATGACGATTACGAGAAAGCACGATAAATAAGGTCTGCAATTCTTCTGTTTCCTGATATGACGGCAGTGTCGTTTATTGAATTTGAGGTATAAAAGATGAAAAGGAAACCCACTTTTATAGAGGCTTTGGTGCCGCTGCTCGGTATGGTATTGCTTTTAGGCATCGGGTATGGCAAGTACGGTCTGCCCATTCAATTTTTGCTTATTGTCGCGGCTTTTATTGCATCTATTATTGCCAAACGCTGCGGCTACACATGGCAGGATATGATCACGGGGATCGCAGATAAAATCCAAAGCAGTTTGCCGTCATTTCTGGTTATGGTATGTGTAGGTGCGATGATTGGCAGCTGGATGGTCAGCGGTACTATTCCGATGCTGATTTATTATGGGATTAAAATCATTGATCCGCAGTTTTTGTTTGTCACAGCCTTCTTTGTGACAGCTGTGATTTCTACATTTACAGGAACGTCCTTCGGCAGTGCCGGTACGGCAGGCGTTGCCATCATGGGGATCGCTATTGCTTTAGGCGTTCCGCTCGAAATTGCAGCTGGTGCTGTCATCAGTGGCGCCGTATTCGGGGATAAGCTGTCTCCGCTTTCGGATACGACCATGCTGGCTCCGATTGCTGCAGGCACGGATTTATACAGCCATATCAGACATATGCTTTATACCACAGGCGCAGCAACCATTACCTGCATGATCGTATTTACTGTCGTTGGTTTGAATATGGATGTTTCCACGATGACCAATCCAGAAACCGTCAATGCCATCCTTGGAAATCTGGAACAGCTGTATCACTTTAATCTTCTTCTTCTTTTGCCGCCTGCCTTGATTTTCTGGGGGGCATATACAAAGAAACCGACGATTCCGATGCTTCTTCTGGCATCCGTGATTGCTATCCTGATGGGAATGTATTTTCAGGGATTTGGTCTCAAAACTGCATTACAGGCTTTTGTAAATGGATTCAAAGTAACAATGATCCCGGGTGCTGCGGATATCAAAGTAGTGAAGCCGATCATTACATTGCTAAATCGCGGCGGCTTAATGGGTATGATGAGTACCGTCCTTCTGGTATTTTGCGCATTCGCTTTTGCGGGGATTTTCAGCAAAGCAGGCTGCATTGAAGTGGTGCTGGAACGCATCATTGGCGCGATTCATTCTGTTGGGCAGTTGATTACAGCGACCATTGGTTCTGCACTGTTTATGAGCATCGTCACCGGCAGCTCGTATCTGGCTATTTTGATCCCAGGGGAAATGTTCCGCGATCTATACAAGAAGTTTGATCTGGATCCGAAGAATCTTTCTCGTTCTCTGGAGGATGCAGGAACCTGTGCCGTGCCGATCGTTCCCTGGTCCGTTGCCGGTACATATATGGCGACAACTCTGGGGGTCCCGACGACAAGCTATCTTCCATGGGCTGTACTGTGCTATAGCAGCATGATTTTTGCCATTATCTTTGGCTTTACGGGATTTGGTATTGCGAAGCTGAAAAAGTGAGATGTTTTTATATAAGTCCACACACGAAAAAGTCAGCACCGTCACTGTGCTGGCTTTTTCGTGCTTTTTATCTGCCAGAGCGTTCCGCCTTTCATGGTCTTTATTGGAAAAAAGAGCTCTTTTTATGTCTGCCAAGGCAGGTGCTGATGGCAAGATCGATGTCTCGATGATCAAGACAGCCATTCAGCAGCATGGCAAGCCTTTCCCTCATGACATGGCATCAGGAAAACAACGACATGAATAAACGTCTCGGCGAAGTGCGTGCGAGCGAAGGCAGCCAGGGCATCTGGGCTCGTATGGCGCGCGGTCAGTCTAAGTAGGGACAGCAGGGCATCAAGAACCAGTATCAAAGCATCCTCTCATGGGAAGCGTCTCATGAGAGGATGCTTTTTTGCGCCGAAGCAGGCTGTTTCTCATCACCTGTCTTAATCAATGCACTGCTTGCGGCAGAGGAGCCCTTGCTATGGATAAACAAGCGTGAGATCGGATAAGGATATCATTCGCCTTTTGGCGTAACATACTCCCGTGCAGGATAAAAACATGATATAATAATTGTCGATACATGACAGGCGGCTGTGGGCTGCCTGGTGAAGAGTAATGCCATTAAGTTAAGCGGCAGAACGTTCTTGGCTCCCCATCGGAGGAGGTCCCCGAAGGGGGAAGCAAGACGTTATGTAGCTAACGATTTCTTTAACTTAATAGCATTACGGTGAAGAGGGGTATATATGCATTTTCAGGATGAATTGACCATCGATATGACGCATTTTTCCGGCGAGGGCTGGGGGATCACGGAGGAGGAGATCGATGCCTGCAAGGAGCGCATCCGTGAGGCGGCGCTTTCTGTGGAGCGGCTTCGGAAGAGCGGGAAGGGGCCGGACGGCAGTCTCGTGCTTTTCCCGCATCTGCCGTATCTCCTGGAGGAAGAGATCCTGATCTCCAAAGAGGAGAGGGAGAGGCTGCTTGCCCTCTCGAAGCTGGCGAAGGAGCAGGATATCGTGGTGTCGATCGGTATCGGGGGCTCGTATCTTGGAAATCAGGTGCTTTTTGATCTTTTCTGCGGACAGTACTGGAATCTGATGACGAAGGAGGAGCGCCACGGGTATCCGCAGCTGTACTTTGCGGGGCAAAATCTGGATCCGGTGAGTCTTCTCTCGCTGGTGGACCGCATCCGGCGGAGCTCGCAGACAGCGTGGTGGAAGCACAAGGTGCTGCTGGTCGTGAATTCGAAGTCCGGGACGACTTTGGAGCCGGTCATGGCAGAGCGGGCGCTGCGTGAGATGCTGGGGAAGTTCTGCGAGGTGAGCGTCATCGCGGTGACGGACAAGGAGAAGGGGGCGCTGCGCCCTCTGGCTGAGAAGAATGGCTGGCCGTGCTTCACGGTGCCGGATGGCATCGGCGGACGTTTCAGCGTTTTCTCTCAGGTGGGGCTGGTCTTTGCGATGCTTTCGGGGATCGATATCCGGGATTTCCTGGCGGGGGCGAGGATGACGGAAGAGGCTTGCCGCAGTCTTTCGCTTTCGGAGAATCCGGCGCTGCAGCTAGCAGTCCGTAAGTATCTGGCGCGGGAAAATCATGGTGTCGATGCGGAGATCATCATGCCGTATGGGGACAGTCTCCGCTCACTCGGCTGGTGGTATGCACAGCTTCTGGGTGAGTCTTTGGGCAAGGCGCTCACGGTCTCCGGGGAAGAGATCCACTATGGCCGTATCCCGGTCGCAGCGGTGGGGACGACGGATATGCATTCGTTGACGCAGGAGCATCAGGAGGGGAAACGGAATAAGCTCGTGCAGTTCATCTCGGTCAGGGAATCGAGGGAAGACGCGGCCATCCTCTGTGATGAGGGAAAAGAGCGCGGCCCGGTCCCGCTTTCCTATATGATGCGTGCGGCGCAGCGCTCGGATGAGGAGGCGCTGGCCCATGATGGCCGCATGAGCTGTGATCTCATCATGAGAAGGTGTACGCCTTTCCATGTGGGGGCGCTCATGTATTTTCTCTTCCTCGCGATCGCCTACGAGGGGGCGCTTGCGGGCGTCAATGCCTATGACCAGCCGGGGGTGGAGAGTTATAAGAAGATCCTCCATGCGGATCTGAAAGAGTATATCGTGAAGCATAAGAAGTGACTAGGGACTGGTGGCTTGTGACTAGTGGCTAGGGACTAGGAATAAGGGAGTAGGAATAAAAAACCGTAGCGACGTTGTCGCTGCGGTTTTTACGCGCTAAGGAAAGGCGGATTCATTGCAGAGTATAATCGGAAAGGGGGACATTGACAGCAGGCGGCTTTCTCGTAACGTCATTTCGAGCGAAGTTGAGAAATCTTCCTTACCCTGCGGTTATCCATGTCAGTGTGAAAATGAAAACCGACGTCTTTGTGTTTCGTTTCCCTGCTGTATCACGTCGTCCGTTTATGGGTCTGCCAGAAAGATCCCTCGGCTGCGCTCGGGATGACGAAACGGGGAGCGGATGGTTTCTCACTCGTTTTCAGATCGCTGCCATCCATCCGCTTCCTTCGGTGTGTCCCTCTTCAACGAGTTCGCAGCGGGGAGGAATGCCCGAAGAACTGCGGAGAGCGTTCTTCTCGTATCGTCGCAGAGTATAAACGGAAAGGGGGGACATTGGCAGCAGGCGGCTTTCTCGTAACGTCATTTCGAGCGAAGTCGAGAAATCTTCCTTGTCTTGCGGTTATCCATGTCAGTGTGAAAATGAAAATCGACGTCTTTGTGTTTCGTTTCCCTGCTGTATCACGTCGGCCGTTTATGGGTCTGCCAGAAAGATCCCTCGGCTGCGCTCGGGATGACGAAACGG
>JAJWRZ010000027.1:0-9524 GCA_021633965.1 Dialister sp. | reverse complement strand
GGAGCGGATGGTTTCTCACTCGTTTTCAGATCGCTGCCATCCATCCGCTCCCTTCGGTGTGTCCCTCTTCAAAGATTTCTCGCTCGCGCTCGAAATGATGATACGGGAGTATCAGCCCTAATCCCTAATCCCTAATTCCTAGCCACTAGTCACCAGCTACTTCTTCAAGTATGGCACGACGGCGCTGCCGTGGGGGATGATATTGATGGCGTAGTCTGTCTTGCCTTCGCCTTCGAGCTGCTTCTGGGCGAGCTGCCAGGCTTCTTCGACGGTGGCGACGGGGATCTGGTGGGTCTTTTCGCGGAGGATGTCGAAGTTTTCCGGACGGGTGACGATGTAGACGGTGTGGGTGAGGGCGGTGTTCAGATTTTCAAAGGCGACGAAGAAGGGGATGGTGAAGCAGTCGCGCAGGCCTTTTTCCATATCGACCAGGTTCTTGTACTTGAAGCTGCCGAGGTAGGCGGCGGGTTCCATGATGTCTTCGGCTTCGATCATGGTGATGATGATGCCGCCTTTCTTGGTGGCGATCTCAGCCGTGGAGTAGCACTTGGTTCCCTGATACAGGTTCGTGTCCTTCGGATAGCCGCCGGCGGAGACGATGGTGACGTCGGCCTGCTGCTTCATCGGGACTTTCTGGAGGCGGTAGGTCTCCTTGGTGCCTTCGAGCCATGCTTCGTAGGGGTCGCCGCCGACCATGGAGGAGATGCGGCCTTCTTCATTGATAATGGAGTGGACGAGGAAGCAGGGGTGTACCATGTCGCAGGCTTCCTGCATGTCGCTGGATACGGGATTTCCTTCGATCTTTAAGAGCTTGGCGTCAGGGTTGAGGCCGCTGCCGAGGGTGGCTCCCAGGGCGTGGCAGTGGTTCTGCTGAACGGTGTCGAAGCCGGCAACGCCCGGGAGGATGAGCTTGCGGCCGCCGCCGAAGCCTGCCATGTCGTGGGTGGAGACGGCATTGATGAGGATGACTTTGTCCGCATCTACGACGCGCTTGTCGATCCAGACTTCGGTGCCGAGGGTGGTCTTTCCGAGGTAGGTCTGCTGGGATTTGTCGGTGGAGATATGCTGGTACATGGTGATGCGGCGGGCGACTTCTTCGCCGACGCAGGTGATATTCTCTTCGTCGGTGTGGGGGCGGTGGGTGCCTTGAGCAAAGACGATGCAGATGTCCTTGTCGGGGATGCCGGCGAGGTTCAGTTCGTCTACGACGTAGATCAGAAATTCGGAGGCGCGGTTCCAGGCGCGGGTGATGTCGGCGACGACGAGGCAGACTTTGTCGCCGCTCTTTACGATCTCCTTCAGCGGGGCGCTGCCGATCGGGCTTCGCATAGCAGCAAGGGTCGCTTCTTTGACGTCGCAGGCGGGTGTCGGGACGCCTTCCAAGACGTCAGAAATATGGTCTTCCGGCAGTATGACGGACTGCACGCCGCGGCCGAATGCGAGTTTGAATTCTTTCATGGATGAGATCCTCCTTGGTGGTATGGAAATGGGTATGTCGTCTCATTATAGCATGAATGGGGGATGGAGAATAAGGAATGAGAAATGAGAAATGAGAAATGGTGGTGGCTGCTGCGCCGAGATCGATGGCTCAGGTCGCAGCTGTTCTGGCATTCGTACTCTCACATACGACGTTTCTCGCCACTCAGGATGACGAAACGGGGCGATGCCCGAAGGTAAGTGGATAGCAGGTTTCCCGTTTGGAATTTCCAATCATTGACCGCTTGCCCGCGAATGACAAAGATTTCTCGCTTCGCTCGAAATGACGACGTGGAAGTCTGATGTCTCCCAGTCTCCCAGTCCCCAGTCACTAACTATCCCATCGTATGCCTAATGGGCGCGGCTTGTCAATGATTTTTCAAGATAGCAGGTTTCCCGCTTTGGGGCTCTAAACATCGACCGTTTGCCCGCGAATGACAAAGATTTCTCGCTTCGCTCGAAATGACAATGTGGGAGTCTGACGTCTCTTAGTCTCCAGCCCCCAGTCCCCAACTACCAGTCCCCAGTCACTTATTATTTCTGAATTTTCTCTTTCCAAACGATTTCTTTCCATGATATAATACGAATTACACACTTCATAGGAAGGTCCGAAGTCGGGCGAGGCAGCTAGCGCTGTTTTCGCTCGGCTTTTTTTGTAGGAGAGAAGGAATGGGCATGAAAAAATGGAGAGATCTGCCAGAGGCGCAGGGGCTGTATG
Source organism: Dialister sp. (assembly GCA_021633965.1). Classification (GTDB taxonomy): domain Bacteria; phylum Bacillota; class Negativicutes; order Veillonellales; family Dialisteraceae; genus Dialister. The sequence continues at coordinate 7,330 of JAJWRZ010000027.1, read as the reverse complement.
ACCCCAGAAATGAACATGATGCTTGCGGGATCGGCTTTGTGGCGAATATCCGCGGCGAGCGCTCGTATGGTATTGTCGACGATGCTTTGAAGATCCTAGAGAATCTGAAGCACAGAGGCGGCGAGGGCGCAGACCATAAGAGCGGGGATGGTGCGGGGATCCTGACGCAGATCCCGCATGATTTCTTTCATCGCGAGTGCGAGGTGCTGGGCTTTTCGCTTCCGCCGGAGGGTGAGTACGGTGTCGGCATGATCTTTGCGCACCGCTATGAGGATTTCCGCAAGGAGCAGATGAGGGTCTTCGAGGAGATCGTGAAGGAGGAAGGACAGACGGTCCTTGGCTGGCGTGAGGTGCCGATCGATGAGAGCATCATCGGTGAGGCGGCGCGCTCGATCCGTCCGCGTTTTCTGCAGGTCTTCATCGGCAGGAATCCATCGCTCCGGGATCAGATGGATTTCGAGCGCAAGCTCTACATCATCCGGCGGCTCGCGGAGAAGAAGATCATTCCGCTCTCGGAAGGCATGGGGACGGATTTCTATATCGCCAGCCTGTCTTCGCGCACGATCGTGTACAAGGGGATGCTGACGAGTGAGCAGCTGCGCCATTTCTATCTGGATCTGTCGGATCTGGACTATAAGACGGCGATGGCGATGGTGCATTCGCGCTTTTCGACGAATACATTCCCGAGCTGGGCGCGCGCTCATCCGAACCGCTACATCGTCCACAATGGGGAGATCAATACGATCAAGGGAAATATCAACTGGCTGAATGCGCGTGAGAGCAAGTCGCGCCCGTCGAACGATCCGGAGCTGGTGAAGGCTTTCCCTGTCGTCGATGACACGGGGAGCGACTCGGCGATGTTTGATAACTGCCTGGAGTACATCCACATGGCGGGGCATTCGCTGGCTCATGCGATGATGGTCATGATGCCGGAGCCGTGGGAGAAGGATCCGTCCATGGATGAGGAGAAGAAGGCATTCTACCGGTATCACAATTTCATGATGGAGCCATGGGACGGCCCGGCGGCGATGTGCTTCTGCGATGGCGTCGCCATCGGCGGGATGCTGGATCGCAATGGTCTGCGTCCGGCGCGCTACTATGTCATGAAGGATGACCGTGTCATCCTGTCTTCGGAAGTGGGGGCGGTGCCGGTCGATCAGGAGAATGTACTATACAAAGGACGCCTCGAACCGGGTAAGCTCTTCCTCATCGATACGGCGCAGCAGCGCATCATCAGTGATGAGGAGATCAAGCACACGATGGCGAAGGCGCATCCCTATGCGAAGTGGTGCGAGGAGCATCTGCTCGATCTGAAGGATCTGGCGAAGGAGGAGAAGGAGCCGGAAGTGCCGGAGGATCTCCTTCTCGAGCAGAAGAATTTCGGCTATACGGTCGAGGATCTGCGTGATATCCTGACGCCGATGGCGGAGAACGGCAAGGAGCCGATCGGTGCCATGGGGATGGACTCGCCGCTCGCTGTCCTGTCGGAAGCGCCGCAGCTGCTCTACGACTATTTCCAGCAGAATTTCGCACAGGTCACGAATCCGCCGATCGACGGTGTCCGTGAAAGGATCGTGACCTCGTCCTCGGTCGTGATCGGCAACATGGCCAATATCATGGATCCGGATGAGAAGGGGACGGCGGCGCTCTTCATCGACCGTCCGCTTATCACGAATGAGGAAATGGAGGTCATCAAGCATCTCAAAAGCAGCCAGCTGAAGCCGGTCGTGCTTTCGCTGCTCTACCCGGCAGCCGGCGGCGGCCGTGCGATGGAGAAGGCGCTCCATGAGCTTTTCGCAGCCGCGCTTGCTGCGGTGAGGGATGGGAAGAATATCCTGATCCTCTCTGACCGCGGTGTCGATAAGGATCACATGGCGATCCCGGCGCTTCTCGCTTCGGCGGGGCTGCACAATGATCTCATCCGTGAGAAGGTGCGTCCGGATGTCGGTATCATTCTGGAGTCGGGCGAGCCGCGTGAGATCCATCATTTCGCCGCGCTGATCGGTTTCGGCGTGACGGCGATCAATCCGTATCTGGCACTGGAGACGGTGAAGGATCTCGCGGACAAGAACCGCCTGCACGGCAAGAGCGCGAAGGAAGCGCTCGCAAACTACCTCACGGCAGCGGTGAACGGCATCCTGGGCGTCATGAGCAAGATGGGGATCTCCACCGTCAAGAGCTACCACGGCGCGCAGATCTTCGAAGCTGTCGGCATTGGCAAGGAGGTGGCGGAGAAATATTTCGGCGGCATCAGCTCTCCGATCGGAGGCATCGGCTTGAAGGAGATCGCCAAGGAAGCCGAGATGCGCCACGAGGCGGCGTACGAGGGGACCAAGGGACTCTCCTCCGGCGATGTCTATATGTATCATAGAAATGGCGACGAGCCGCACATCCTGACGCCGGAGGCCATCCGCCTTCTGCAGCGGGCATGCCGCACGGGAAGCTATGAGGTCTACAAAGAATTTGCGAAGGTGGTCAATGAGCCGCTCATCCGTCTTCGTGACCTTCTGGAATTCAATTACCCTGCCGGATGCAGCATCCCGATCGAAGAGGTCGAGAGCGTGGACTCCATCGTGCATCATTTCCGTACCGGCGCGATGAGCTATGGCGCACTCAGCAAGGAAGCTCATGAGTGCATCGCGAAAGCCATGAATGCCCTCGGCAGCCGCAGCAACACCGGTGAGGGCGGCGAGGACACCGAGCGCTTCGCGCCGCTCCCCGACGGCTCTTCGGTCAATGATGAGATCAAGCAGGTATCGACAGCACGATTCGGCGTTACGGGGAATTACCTCGTCCACGGCAAAGAGATCCAGATCAAGTGCGCGCAGGGGGCCAAGCCCGGCGAAGGCGGACATCTTCCGGGCAGCAAGGTCGATCCGGCCATCGGCAAGACACGTCACTCCACCCCGGGCGTAGCCCTGATCTCGCCGCCGCCGCACCATGATGTCTACTCCATCGAAGACTTGGCAGAGCTTGTCTTCGACCTGAAGAATGCCAACCACAAGGCGGAGATCAATGTCAAGCTCACCGCCGGTGCCGGTGTCGGTACCATTGCGGCCGGTGTCGTCAAGGCGAAAGCCGACGGTGTCACCATCAGCGGCTGCGATGGCGGCACGGGGGCATCGCCCAGGACCAGCATGCGCCATGCGGGACTTCCATGGGAGCTTGGACTTTCCGAAGCGCAGCAGGTCCTCCTCCTGAATCAGCTCCGCGACCGCGTGAAGCTCGAAACGGACGGCAAGCTCCTGACCGGCCGGGATGCGGCTATCGCCTGCCTCTTGGGCGCAGAGCTCTTCAGTTTCTGCACCGGCCCGCTCATCGCGATCGGCTGCCAGATGTTCCGTGTCTGCAACAAGAATACCTGCCCCTTCGGCATCTGCACGCAGGATGAGAAGCTCCGGAAACGCTTCGCAGGCAAGCCCGAGTATGTGATGAACTACATGCGCTTCGTCGCAGAAGACCTGCGGGAAATCATGGCGCACCTCGGCTTCCACAAGCTCGAAGACATGGTGGGCCGCAGCGACCGCCTGAAGCAGAAGAGCTTCACCGGAAACAAGAAGGCAGATACCCTCTCTCTCGATGCCCTGCTCTTCCGTCCGTATACAGATATCACCGTCGGGCACCATTTCATGAAGGCACAGGATCATGAGATCGAAAAGACCCTCGATATGGCCAAGCTCGTCCGCATGTGCAAGCCGGCTCTCGACGAGCAGAAGCGCGTCATCGCAAAGCTCTTCATCAAGAACACCGACCGCGTCACCGGCACTATCCTTGGCAGCGAGATCTCCCGCCGCTACGGCGATGAAGGACTGCCCGAAGACACCATATCCCTCTCCTTCGTCGGCTCTGCGGGACAGAGCTTCGGCGCCTTCATCCCGAAGGGGCTGACGCTCACTCTGGAAGGTGATGCGAATGACTACGTCGGCAAGGGCCTTTCCGGCGGCAAGATCATCATCTATCCGCCGAGAGAAGCCACCTTCCGCGCGGAAGACAATGTCATCATCGGAAACGTTGCCTTCTTCGGCGCGACCAGCGGCGAAGCCTTCGTCTCCGGCAAAGCGGGGGAACGCTTCTGCGTCAGAAACAGCGGTGCGACTGTCGTCGTCGAAGGCATCGGCAACCACGGCTGCGAATACATGACCGGAGGCAAAGTTATCATCCTGGGCGAGACGGGCAAGAACTTCGCAGCCGGTATGTCCGGCGGCGTCGCTTACGTGCTCGACCTCGATGAACGCCTGTGCAATCAAGAGCTGATCCATTTGGAACCGCTCACGGACAAAGAGGAGATCGCAAGCGTCAAGAAGCTGATCGACGCCCACTATCTCTCGACCAGAAGCCGCAAGGCGGAATCCATCCTCGCGCGCTGGGATGTCTACTACTCCCGCTTCACCAAGGTCATCCCGAAGGAATACGAGGCCATGGAAGAAGCGATCAGGACAGGCATGGCTGAAGGCCTTACACGCGAAGAAGCCATCAGAAAAGCGTATGATAAGAAGTTTGGGAAATAGTTGTTGGTTGGTGGGGACTAGTGACTGGCGACTGGGGATTAGTGGCTAGGGATTAGGGATTAGGAGCCGTGAGTGATTGGGAGACATCAGGCTCCCGTATCGTCATCCCGAGCGCAGCCGAGGGATCTTTGTCATTCGCGGTGAAACGGATGGTGGCAGAAACCATAAACGGGAAACCTGCTCTCCGCAGGCCTTCGGGCAGCGCCCTTTATAAAAATCGACGCGAAGCGTCGCTCCGCCTAAGCCTTCCCCATCGGGAAAGGGGGGACCGCGTCAGCGGCGCTCGGGTACTCTCATAAACGACGTACTTGAAACACTCCTTCCCGCTCTCTTTCATACCGCTGGTGCCCTATCCGCCCCTTCGGGGCACCTTCCCCTCGAGGGGAAGGCTGACGATACGGAAGTACCATTGTCTAACATTGCGGTGAAGCCGTCAATTTTTCCGTGATCCCCATTGCACCTCGTTCTCTCATGATCAAAAAGGCGATGCCCATTAACGGGCATCGCCTTTTTGATTGCCAAGCATACCCCGGCTGTATTATACTTGAGGATGGATACATAGCGATGATACAAAAAGAGAAATGGTGACGGCAGCTTCGCCGTCCATAGAAGAAGGGCGATGCCCGATCCCATTTCTCATGTGACGGGCGATGCACCTTTCATCGTCCGCCCATCTGAATTACGGAAGAAAGGAGGGATACCATGGGACTATCGATCAAAGACATCCTGCTCTTGGACTACTTCGATGGCAAGCCGGCGCACCACAAGGTGCCACCCTATAAAGAGAGCATCTACGGGCGTGATGCGAATGACCGCATCGGAGAGCTTTTTGATGACGGCTGGATCCGCATGAGCCGTCCGCAGGAGACGCTCACCATGCTGCCGGACAAAGCGCTCTCCGATTTTCTCAAACGATACGATCTCTCCGGTGAAGGCACACACGCCGAGCTCGTGGGCCGTGTCATCGCCAAAGTGCCGGAGAAGGACTATGCTCATGGCGTCCCGAAGATCTACGTCCTTACCAAGGAAGGGCAGGCGGAGGTCGGACACCACATGGCCTACGTACTGAACGTCCGTGAGAACTATGGTCTGACCGAGGGTGAGATCGGTGAGTCGCAGACCGCTCTCTCCGCCCGCGGCGAGTCCTACACCGCCCGCGGCATCCTTTACCGCGCTTTTCAGCAGAAGATCTCCCTCTACACCATGGCAGGGGAATGGTCGAAGCTGCGCAACATGTACTATACCGTGGCGAATTTCTACATCCGCATCAAGCACAATGACTACGCACTGCCCTACCTTTACCTCGTCTTCTTCATGGATATGTCCGGTATGGGCAATAAGAACAACCTCGTGCCCTACGAGAACCTTTTCCCGACGCAGAAGGGCATGATCCTGCTCATGGATGAGATCAGGAAAGGTCTGCACATGACGATGGACGATGTGAAAGGCTCCTTCCTCTCCTCCATCGCCCGCATGGCGCCATCGCTGCCCTTCTCCTACTTCTCCCCGCAGGTCATGGCCTCCATGCTGCTCGAACGTCTCCGCGGCGTTGATTTCAACGGCACGAAGTACATCTGCGACAGAAATGTCCCGGATCCTTCCTCGGGGGCGTACCACTATGTCCCCTACGGCCGGAGCGAAGCCCGCCCCGCCGCTCGCACCCGTCATATCGTGAAGCCGAAGATCATGGCGCCTCCGGTCCTGCGGATGCCCACCTTCACCGCGCCCGCCCCCTTTTGCCCGAGCGAGGCCGGAAAGCCAAAGGAAGCTCCCGTGCGGGAAATTGAGAAACCGGCTCTGTCCAAAGAAGAAAAAAAGGAGAATGGGATTCTCGCAAAAATTAAGAAGCTGTTTTGACTGGTGACTGGTGGCTGGTAGCTAGGGATTAGTGGCTAGGGATTAGGAGTCTCGAGTGACTAGTGACTTGTGACTAGTGACTGAAATGCCACCTTCGGACATCGCCACCATCTATACTCCGCGGCGCTTCTTTTTTATGCGCCGCACCAACTCTGCCCACCCTTTTGAACCCATCAACCTGAAGTTTGAAAGCAGGGATTAGTAGCTCGGGATTAGGGCTCCCAAGAAGTTGGGTAGCCCCTTAGAGAAGGGGCGCGCCAAAGGCGCAGGATGGATGTGCCGCGTAGCGGCACCCTTCTACGTAGCGGAAAGCATGCCATCTGTTCCAGACGTTCTACCGTCTATTCCACATTTCCCGGTTCTCATTCTGTAGAATTCTGCCTCTTCGAGGCAGTCTATCCCCTGCCCTTCGGGCACCCCCTTCTTCAAGGGGGGACGCGCTTTACGCTTATTTCAATACTCTGCGGCGCTTCTGATTTTTATGCGCCGCACCACCCCCATTGAACCCTCTGAACCTGCTCCCCCTCTTTCGTACGCAATCGAAGGACGGCACGCCCAAGGGGCTAACCCTGAACCCAAATAAAAAAGCACTCCTTTCGGAGTGCTTTGCTTGGTGCGCTTGGGGGGATTCGAACCCCCGACACACGGTTTAGGAAACCGCCGCTCTATCCAGCTGAGCTACAAACGCATGAATCTTTCCTATTATAGCATGGGAGAGAACATGTGAGAAGGGAGAAGTTGGAGGGGTATCTAGGGATGAGTGGCTAGGGATTAGGGACTTTATCCCATCTGTCTTCCATACCGCCCCTGCCCTATCCGCCCCTTCGGGGCACCTTCCCCTCGAGGGGAAGGCTATTAAGTTAAGCGGCAGAACGTTCTTGGCTCTCCATCGGGGGAGCTGCCCGAAGGACTTGTGCAAGCGAACTGGATTTTTAGGAGTGAAGCGACGCGAAAATCCAGTGAGA
>JAJWRZ010000026.1:0-18537 GCA_021633965.1 Dialister sp. | reverse complement strand
AGAGCTGCAAGTCCCCCGCGGCAGATTGAACGCGAAAATGAGATGATCGTTATTTTACAGCCCCTTTGTTCCTTAAGTTTGAAAGTAAAAAGATGAAACTACTCTTTATGCGAATCCTCATCAGGTTTCTCATCTTTCGTGAGTACCGTATATTTTAAAACTTCGCGACGCTTTTGATTTTTATGCGTTGCACCTCCCCCTTGAATCTTCTGAACCTATAGAACCCGCTCCCCCTCTTTCCCTCGCAATCAAATGGCCCTCCGCCTCATGGACTATCCCTTATCGCCAGGAGCCCGTGGCTAAGGAAATATGATGGCAAAAGTATCCATACGATTCGAGTTTTTTCTTCAGCTAAGAGAGGTGTTTTTTTTATTGCCCTGATGTATTTTGCGTGATATCATGGAATCAGCATGACAAAAGTGGGGATGAGAGAAGTCTCTATTAAGGGAACACGGATGAAATCTGATTCTGTGATTGAATCAGCGTTTTCTTACATTTCCGATACGATCCAGGAGGATGACATGGTAGATACGAAGAAGGAACAAGAACGCGACGAGCTGCACCGCGCCATATGGGCGATCGCGGATGAACTCCGCGGGGCGGTCGATGGTTGGGATTTTAAAAACTACGTACTTGGCACGATGTTTTATCGCTATATTTCGGAGAATCTCTCGGACTATATCACTTGCGGAGAAAGAGCGGCGGGAGATACCGGCTTTGACTACGTGACCATGCCCGATGAAGATGCAGAGGGCGCGAGGGAAGGTCTGGTGCAGGAGAAGGGATTCTTCATCCTGCCAAGCGAACTCTTCTGCAACGTCTGCGCCCGCGCGAAAGATGATGAAAACCTCAATGAGACGCTGGAGACGGTTTTTCGTCATATCGAAGAATCGGCGAAGGGCAGCGAGGCGGAGAGTGATTTCGAAGGATTATTTGATGATTTCGATGTGAACAGCAACAAGCTCGGCGCGACTGTCGCGAAGCGGAATGAAAAACTCGTGAAGCTTCTCTCTGGTGTGGCGGAAATGAACTTGGGCGACGTCAAAGGCCATGATATCGACGCTTTCGGTGATGCGTACGAGTACCTCATGACCATGTATGCGTCGAATGCAGGGAAATCCGGTGGCGAATTTTTCACACCCGCCGATGTTTCTGAGCTCCTGACCCGCCTGGGGACGGTCGGGAAGACAGAAATCAACAAGGTGTATGATCCTGCATGTGGGAGCGGATCGCTCCTTCTGAAAGCCGAAAAGGTGCTGGGGAAGGACGCCATTCGTAATGGCTTCTATGGGCAGGAAATCAATATCACGACGTACAACCTGTGCCGCATCAATATGTTCCTGCATGATGTCGGCTTCGATAAATTCAACATCGCCTGTGAAGATACGCTGATCAGTCCGCAGCATTGGGATGATGAACCCTTTGAACTCATCGTATCGAATCCACCATACTCGATCAAATGGGCAGGGGATAGCAATCCGCTCCTCATCAATGACCCGCGCTTTGCCCCGGCCGGAGTCCTTGCGCCAAAGAGCAAGGCGGATATGGCCTTCATCATGCACAGTCTTTCCTGGCTCGCTGCGAATGGCACCGCGGCCATCGTCTGCTTCCCCGGCATCATGTACCGCGGCGGCGCGGAGAAGAAAATCCGCAAGTATCTTGTGGATAACAACTTCATCGACTGCATTATCCAGCTCCCGAGCAATCTGTTCTTCGGCACTTCGATCGCGACCTGCATCATGGTGATGAAGAAGAATAAAACGGATACCCGCACACTCTTCATCGACGCTTCATCCGAGTGCGTGAAGGTGACGAATAACAACAAGCTCACCGCGGAGAATATCGCGCGTATCGTGGATGTCTTTGCAAAGCATGAAGAAATCCCGCATTTTTCTAAGCTCGCAGAGTATCAGGACATTGTGGATAATGAGTACATTCTCTCGGTCTCGACCTATGTAGAGGCAAAAGACACGAGGGAGAAGGTGGATATCGTGAAGCTGAATGAGGAAATCCGGGAGATCGTGGCAAGGGAGGATCACCTTCGCGCAGAAATCGATCGGATGATCACGGAAATCGAGGTGGGGACGGATGAGTAGACTGGAGGAATTGATCGCGGAGCTGTGCCCGGCGGGAGTAGAGTATAAGACGCTTGGAGAGCTAGGGTCTTTTTATGGAGGCATTACTGGTAAATCGAAAGATGATTTCATCAATGGAAATGCCAAATTCATAACGTACAAAAATGTTTACTCCAATCTTGCGCTGAAACTCGACGTAGAGGATAGGGTCAAGATTTCTCCAAATGAAAAGCAGAGAACATTGGAATATGGGGATGTAATATTTACGGGCTCTTCAGAAACACCGGATGAGTGTGGGTTCTCATCGGTGCTTACGAAAAAGACAGATGAGAAGTTGTATCTAAATAGCTTTTGCTTTTTTTTTCGCTTTCACGACAAAGAATTAATGTTACCTGATTTCTCAAAGTATCTTTTCCGGAGTACTAACGTGCGGTATCAAGTAGGAAAGACTGCTAATGGTGTAACACGGTTTAACGTATCTAAGAAATTGATGGAAAAAGTGTGTATTCCTATCCCGCCGCTCCCCGTACAGGGTGAAATTGTCCGCATTCTGGACAATTTCATCGAGCTTACAGCCGAGCTTACAGCCGAGCTTACAGCCGAGCTTACAGCTCGGAAGAAGCAGTATGAGTATTATCGGGATAAACTTCTTACTCCTAAAGCAGAGATAAAGACGGTTGAATTGGGTGAGGTTTGTACTTTTGTACGAGGACCATTCGGCGGCGCTTTGAAAAAAGAGATATTTCAACCACATGGATATGCTGTCTATGAGCAACAACACGCAATTTACCGAACTTTGGATTTTAGATATTTCATTGACAAAAAGAAATTTGATGAGCTCAAAAGGTTCTCTATTAAGCCTGGGGATATGATTGTAAGTTGTTCTGGAACAATTGGAAAGACCTTTGTAATTCCAGAAGATGCCCCAGAAGGTGTAATAAACCAAGCATTACTAAAACTGACACCACACGATGAACTGAATGTGTTCTATCTCCAGTATTTCTTTGAGAACACTATTTCCAAGGAGTTAAATGGTGTAGCCAGAGGGGGAGCAATTAAAAATGTTCCATCTGTCAGTGAGCTTAAAGCAATTAAAATACCAGTCCCACCCTTGGATGTTCAAGAGCGCTTGGTTCAAGTTCTCGACAACTTCGATGCCATCTGTTCCGACCTGAACATTGGTCTTCCGGCGGAGATTGAGGCACGAAAGAAACAGTACGAATATTATCGCGATCAGCTATTGACATTCGCAGAGAGCGGCCACATGCTCGTTGACAGACAGACAGACAGACAGACAGAGCTGAATGCGATTAAGCTCATTCAGTATGTATTCGGCTGGGTTCAAATGCCATTTGGGCTTATTGCTACAATTACTCGTGGTGCTTCACCACGTCCTATAAAGAATTTCATTACAGATACGAAGGACGGAGTGAATTGGATTAAAATTGGAGATGTTGAGCCTGATGCCAAATACATAACAAAAACACAAGAAAAAATTACTTTTAAAGGAGCGAATAAGTCGCGTAGAGTACAGAAAGGCAATTTCATTTTATCGAATTCTATGAGTTTTGGGCGACCGTATATACTAAAAATTGATGGCTGTATACACGATGGTTGGCTTTCTATTGCGGATTTTGAGGAATATGTTTCACCAGATTATTTGTATTACTTGCTGAGTTCTAATGATATTCAGCAGGAAATGAGAAAGCGAGCTTCATTTGGCGGTGCTGTGCAAAACTTAAATGCTGATATTGTGCGTGCATTAGAATTGCCAATCCCATCTTTCCACGAACAGGCACGCATTGTCTCTATCCTCGATCGCTTCGACGCGCTCACCACCGACATCGCCCACGGTCTTCCGGCGGAGATCGAGGCACGGAGAAAGCAGTACGAATACTACCGAGACAAGCTGCTTACATTCAAGGAGCGAAAGGGATAGTCCAAAGTTTGCGCTCAAAGGAAGAAAGGAGAACCTCTATGTCACAATTCCAAGTCGTTGCGGAAACGTCTGAGAATACCGTCATCACGGAATATACGCCGGAGAAGCGGCGATCCACGAGCTACCAGAGTGAAGCGGAGCTGGAGAAGGAGTGTATCCGTATGCTCTGCGAAGAGGGCTATGAATATCTCTCTATCCATGAGGAGAAGGATCTTGTCGCAAATCTCCGCAAGCAGCTCGAGGCGCTGAATCAGTATCATTTCTCAGATCGGGAATGGGATGATTTCTTCCATCACGTCCTTGCAAACCCGAATGAGCATGCGAAGGAGAAGACGGAGAAGATCCAGGAGGACAATGTCCAGGTCTTGAAGCGGGATGACGGGTCGACGAAGAATATCACGCTCATTGATAAAAAGCAGATCCATAATAACCGCCTGCAGGTGATTCATCAGTATGAGAATGGGAAGGAGAATGGGGCTTCCTATGACAATCGCTATGACGTGACGATCTTGGTAAACGGGCTGCCTTTGGTGCATCTGGAGCTAAAGCGGCGCGGGGTGAAGATCCGCGAGGCATTCAATCAGATCAATCGGTATCAGAGGGATTCGTTCTGGGCAGGGGCAGGGCTCTACGAGTATGTACAGATTTTCGTGATTTCCAATGGGACGAATACGAAGTACTATTCGAACAGTACGCGCTTCAATGCGGTGAAGGAGAATGAGAAGCGCGGGGCGAGCCGGACGAAGACGAGCAACAGCTTCGAATTCACCTGTTTCTGGGCGGATGCGAATAATACAGTGATTTCTGACCTCATCGATTTCACGAAGACTTTCCTTGCGCGGCATACGATTCTCTCTATTCTGACACGGTACTGTATCTTCACGTCAGAAAAGATGCTGATGGTGATGCGTCCGTATCAGATCACGGCGACGGAGCGGATTCTGAACCGGATCGAGATAGCGAACAATTATAAGAAGTATGGTACGGTCGATGGGGGAGGCTATATCTGGCATACGACGGGGTCGGGGAAGACGTTGACGTCTTTCAAGACGGCGCGCCTTGCCTCGCGTCTGCCGTATATCGACAAGGTGCTTTTTGTTGTGGACCGTAAGGATTTGGATTATCAGACGATGAAGGAGTATGACCGCTTCGAGAAGGGGGCGGCGAACAGCAATACGTCGACGGCGGTCTTAAAAAAGCAGCTGGAAGATCCTTCAGCGCGTATCATCATCACGACGATCCAGAAGCTTTCGACGTTCATCAAGAAGAATCCGGGGCATCCGGTCTATGCTGAGCATGTTGTCATCATTTTCGATGAGTGCCATCGAAGCCAGTTCGGCGATATGCATTCGGCGATTGTGAAAAATTTCAAGAAGTACCATCTCTTTGGCTTCACGGGGACACCGATTTTCTCTGCCAATGCGGGCCGTGGGAAGAATCCGGAATTCTTCACGACGGCGCAGACGTTCGGCGATCAGCTGCACTGCTATACCATCGTGGATGCCATCCGCGACAGAAATGTGCTGCCTTTCCGCGTGGACTACATCAAGACGATGGAGGCGGATGAGGATATCTCCGATGAGATGGTCTGGGATATCAATCGCGAAAAGGTGATGATGGCGCCGGAGCGAATTTCTGTGGTGGTGAAGTACATTCTCACGCATTTCGACCAGAAGACGTATCGCGGAGATAAGACGTATGTCTATCAGGCACTGACGAATATCAGCGAGGTGGCGTCAGGGAAGAACCAGGTCGAGGAAATCAAGCAGAAGCAGCGTCTGTCGGGGTTTAATTCCCTCTTTGCGGTGGCCAGTGTCCCGATGGCGAAGCTCTACTATGAAGAGTTCAAGAAACAAATGCAGGCCGATCCGACAAAGAAGCTGAAGATCGCGACGATTTTCAGCTATGCGCCCAATGAAGAGGAAGCGGAGGGGCTTCTGGGGGAGGAAAATTCGGAGGATACATCAGCTCTCGACAGGAATTCACGGGATTTTCTGGAGCATGCGATCGAGGACTACAATGCGATGTTTCATACCAGCTACGATACGTCGGCCGATAAATTCCAGAATTATTACAAAGATGTCTCGCTCCGCATGAAGAATAAGGAGCTGGATCTGCTCATCGTGGTGAATATGTTCCTCACTGGCTTCGATGCGACGACGCTGAATACGCTCTGGGTGGATAAGAATCTCAAGATGCATGGGCTCATTCAGGCGTTTTCCCGGACGAACCGTATTTTGAATGCGGTGAAGACGTTTGGAAATATCGTCTGCTTTAGAAATCTTTCGAAACGGGTGGATAGTGCGATTTCTCTCTTCGGGGATAAAAATGCCGGAGGCATCGTGCTTATGCGCCGCTTCAAGGACTACTATGAAGGCTATACGGATACGGATGGCAAGCACAGGGATGGATATGTGGATTTCGTGAAGAGGCTCAAGGATAAGTTTCCTCTGGGCGGAAATATCATCAGCGAAGAAAAGCAGAAGGAATTCATCTTGCTCTTCGGCGTCCTGCTTCGCATGAGAAATCTGCTTTCGTCTTTCGATGAATTCAAAGGAAAGGAAATCCTTTCCGCCCGTGACTGGCAGGATTATCAGGGGCGGTATCTCGATATCAAAGAAGAGTGGGACCGCAGGAAAAAGCATGATAAAAAAGATGTCACGGAGGATGTAGTCTTCGAGACGGAGCTCATCCGCCAGGTGGAGATCAATATCGACTATATCCTGATGCTGGTGAAAAAGTATCATGATACCCATTGTGAAGATAAAGAGGTGCTGATTTCCATTCGTAAGGCCATCGACGCGAGCCCTGAGCTTCGCAGCAAGAAGGATCTCATCGAGAATTTCATAGCCGGTGTCAATGAGTCGGGAGATATCCTGAATGAGTGGAATGGCTATGTCGCAGAAAAGAGAGAAGAGGATCTTTCAGCTATCATTCAGGGGGAACGGCTAAAGGAGGACGATACCCGCCGTTATATGGAAAATGCTTTCCGCGATGGGGAAATCAAAACCGCGGGAACTGATATTGATGCCCTTCTCCCACCGATTTCCCGCTTTGGGTCTGGGACACGTGCCCAAAAGAAACAGAGTGTCATCGACAAGTTCAAAGGTTTCTTTGAACGCTACTTTGGCATTGGCGGTGTTCCGTCTTTCGAGAAACCCAAAGCTGCTATGCCTTATGGTGGGAAAGAGAAAATGTCCGTGGCAGCAGAACGTCCGATGACGTATGGCCGGTGAGAGAAAAACGGTTCATCTTTCTGTCTTTTGCCTCTATATCGCGGCATTAGGACCCGTAGAATCTGTCAAACCTATCGAACCCGTTATATCATTACTCACACAATCGCATGGCGCACCATTGCCATTTCCACTCAATCGCGGTATGATAGATGCATAAAAATAAAAGGAAGCACCGAGGCTTCAAAGTGTCAGGCATCGCCTGATGCTTTTGGCGCGGTGCTTTTCATTTCTGCCGATGCAGAAAAGAATGGGAGGAATACAAATGCCGGTTTCTTACATGGAAATCAATCTGAATGCGCTTCGTCACAATCTCAAGGTCATTCGCGCGCATCTGCCGAAGGAAGTGAATGCGCTCGCTGTCGTGAAGGCGAATGCCTATGGCCATGGCGCGAAGGAAACGCTGCGCATCGCCCTTGAAGAAGGCTATGTCGCTGCGGCTGTCGCCCGCGTGGAAGAAGGGGCGGAGCTTCGCGACGCAGGATTTACCTGCCCGATCTACGTGCTCGGCCTGCCGTTGCCGGAAGATATGCCCATCGGTGTGAATAAAGACCTCATCATGCCGATCGATGATACCGTCGATCTGGACGCTTTGGAAGCCATTGCGGCCGTTTCTAAGAAAACCATCGAAGTCATGCTGCCGATCGATACCGGCATGAACCGTATCGGAACCCATCCGAAGGACGTACCTGCGCTCCTCAAAAAGCTCGCAGGCTATCCGCACATTCACGCACATGGTACTTTCACCCATATGGCAACGGCGGATCACAAGGAGAAGGATGCCGCACTGAAGCAGCTTGACCGTTTCGATGAAGCGATCTCCTACATGCCGGTCGATGAAAACTTCGTGATTTCCTCCGCCAACAGCGCCGGCGTCATCGACATCCCGAGAAGCTGGCACAACCTTGCCCGCCCGGGCATCATCATCTATGGGCCGCAGCCGTCGGACGTCATGACGAACAAGCTCGACCTCCAGTATGCGATGAGCGTCGTGAGTCATGTCACCCATGTCCAGACCCTGCATAAGGGCGAAGCCATCGGCTACGGCGGAACCTACGTCGCCAAAGAGGATATGAAGACGGCGACCGTCCCGATCGGCTATGCAGACGGCTGGCACAGAAGCCTTTCCAATAAGGGCGTCGTCCTCATCAATGGCAAGCGTTGCCCGATCGTCGGCCGTATCTGCATGGACCAGTTCATGGTCGCCTGCGATGACGAAGTCCGCCCGGGCGATGAAGTCGTCCTCATGGGCAAGCAGGGCGAGGAAGAGATCACCGTCGATGAAGTATCTGCTACGGCTGAAACCATCCCGCATGAAATCATGTGCGACCTGAAGCGCATCCCGAGAGTATTTGTGGAAAAATAGTTTTGAAGGATCGGGCACTGGAGGAGAGAGCGGGATCTGTTCGTATCGTCATGTCGGACAAAAACGGGACATCTTCCCCCCTTTCTTATTTTCGCTCCATATGCTATAATAACGCTTGTTAAGCGTCTATAGCTCAGTGGATAGAGCACTGGTCTCCGGAACCAGGTGTCGAGAGTTCGAATCCCTCTAGACGCACCAGAATTTCTCCGATATTATCGGATAAAATAAAATAGCGCATTTGGGCGCACATGGAGTGGGCGCACAATTTGGGCGCAGTTGGTCCCCGCTCGGACTTTGCGGACTAGAAAAGAGGCATCTCGCGATGAGATGCCTCTTTTCGTTTGGTTAATTATAAATGGCGTCGATCTTCTCGGCGATGGTTTTATCATAGCAGGGAATCGCATGGCCGTACATGTCGAGGGTCTGTGTCACGCTGCTATGCCCCAGCCGGCGGGAGACTTCGATGATGGGGATGCCGTTCGCCAGCAGCAGTGTAGCGTGTGTATGCCGCAGGCAGTGGAAATTCCTGTAGGGCAGGCCGGATTTGGACATGAGGTATTTCCACATCTTTTCTATCGCTTCAGGGCGGACAGGCGTCCCGGCGCGGTTTAGAAATACGAGGTCGTGCTCTTCTTCGTCTATAGCGGGGAGCGCTGCTTTCGCTTCTTTGAGTTTCTGGTACACCTTGGTCGGGATAGAGATCTTTCTCTTGCCCGCGGCCGTCTTCGGGGTGTCTATGATGAGCGTACCACCTGAAAGCGTCTGTACCTGCTGGCGGATGAAAAGGGTGCGCTCTTCAAGATCGATGTCGCACCAGCGAAGACCGAGCAGCTCCCCGCGGCGCATGCCGGTATTGATGGCCACAAGCAGAAAGAGTGCATAGGGCTTTAGCTTCGGATCTGACTCCGCCAGCTCCATCATCTTCTTTAGCTCCTCGCTGGTAAAGATCCCTTTCTCCTGCCTGATGACGCGGGGCGGCTTTACGAAGGTGACCACGTTCTTTCTGACCATCCCCAGCTCCCATGCCTTCTGAATGGCACCATGGAGCAGCACATGGAGCTTCTTGGCACAGTCGGGCGTCAGTGCGTTGTAGAGCTCCTGAAGCATGGTAGGCGTCAGCTTCTGCAGAGAGATCCCAGCGAGTGGCAGCGCTTTGTTTGCGGTGAATAGATAGCGCTCATAAGTCAAAGGCTTTACCGTGGGCTTCTTGTATGTTCCCAGCCATTTGATGAGCCATTCGCCCAGAGAAATGGCGGAGGGTGCTACGAAAGATCCATTATGCGCGGCGAGCCGCATCTTCTGTGTCCATGCCAGCGCCTCATCGCGGCTAAGAAACCGCTTCGAATAGCGGCGCCCATCCACGGAGACGAAGGCACGCCACCGCTGCCGTGATTCTTCCCAGTGTACCGTCCCCTCTTTATATCGTCCCGGCATAGCGATCTCCTTTCTACCACCTTGTCAGCTCTACTAAGTTTTAAAATACTGCTTTTCTTGGATCTAACAGATGTTAAGTCCAAGAAAATGCTTTTTTGGGGACTTAATATCTGTTAAGTTTCAAAAAATGCCATTTTCAAAACTTAACAATTACATGATATCTACTAATTTCTGGAAAACATACTTACTTTTACGCTCGCTACCAGTACGAACGATATATTCATTTTCTTCGAGCGTGTGCAATGTGCTATAAACCGTACTCCTAGAAATTGAATGTTCCTTGAGGAACTCCTTTGGCTCAAGACGAAGATTATCAAAGAAATAGTCAATAATGGGGTATTGATCAGTTCTTCTTAATGATTGTCGCATAGTATCATAAAGTGCAATAATTTTTTTTGAAGTCTCTATGTGATTAGCACTCTCACGGATTACCCCGTTCATGAAAAAAGTGAGCCATTGCTTCCAAGTATCGATCAACATCACAGAGTCACTAGGCGCCGTTTTTGAAATATCAAATAAGCATTTTTTATACCTCGTATCGTATTCAGCAAAGTATCGACTGATATAAAAAGTCGGGAAGGGGATTGCCTTTTGGGAAAACAGGAAAAGAGGAATCAAAAGACGTCCTACGCGGCCGTTGCCATCTTTAAAAGGATGAATCATCTCAAATTGGGCATGCATAATAGCTGCTTGAATAAGAGGGGATACCTCATGAATATCGTTAAGATACTCTGCTAGGTTTTCAATATACTCATCGGTCAAATAAGGAGGCAAAGGCGTAAAGTTACCAAGAATATCATTCCTGATATAATTTTGCTCTGTTTTAAAGGAACCAGGGGACTTGTTTGCCCCACGAACATTATTGGTCAATAAAATCGCGTGTAACGTACATATTAGGTTCTTAGAAATTCGGTATTCTCGATCGACTAGTTCATCGTTACCAAATTCAATCGCTTTTACGTAATTTTCAATTTCAACGATATCATCTTTCAAAGTTTTAGAATCCGTATCGGATCTGACAACATCAGAAATAGTTGCCAGTGTCCCTTCTATACGCGAAGACAAAACAGATTCTTGAAGTGTAAGCGCTGATATTAGAATAGAGGGATTAGGTAAATTCTGTAAATATCCTATAAATTCGGAGAGTCTGGAAGTAGCTTGGAAAGTAAGGCGCATAAATTCGGAGTCCGTCAAGATTTTAGAGACAACATCTACTATTGGAAGTTTAGATGGAATATGTGGAGTAGGGAAATCATTGATATTCATAAAATCACGTCCTTTAGATAAAAATACAAAACCAGTCGCAATCCTACCATTTTCGTGACCTCGCGAAAATGGTCTTTTTTATTGCTTGATCACTGAATACTTCGCCACCGCCAGCCCGATTGATATGACCTATTATTATTTATTTGGCTTATTCAAAAGTTTTTTCTGCTCACTTTCGATTTGCTTGATACTTTTATCGGGAGTTGGTAAATCCTCTGGCATAGTACCGCCGAGTTCTTTGATCGTTTCGCGAACCTTCTTGCCGACGGCAAAGTGAGTTGTATTAGCGGCAGCTTTCCCTTTCACATGGTCACGGCGCAGCTTCTCGTCGGTCTGCGTGGCGCGGAAGAGATTCGCAGCCAGTTCCGTGCTGCCCATATGGTCAAGGATAGCCTGCCCTTTCTTTAGGCCTTTGCGTTTAGCAATATCCTGCGCCTTGAGACCGCCATATAATCCCATATATCCGAAGTTTTGAAATATAGCATAGTCACGAGAGGTCTCTACGCCTGCCTCATGGGCGGCATCGGCGAGAGACTTATTATGATGTTTCAATTCTCCACGAATAGCCAGTCGCTTCTGCTCTTCAGACAGCTTCTCGAAATTCTCCGAAAGTTCCTGCTGGCGGGTTTTCACAGCGAAATAAGTCTGGGCTAAAGCTATACTTTCCTTTCTTGGATCACCATTCATCGAGATCAAATAGCAAGCATAGCGAGATAGGTGAAAATCCCGGACTTGGCGTTTGGCACCTTTAGGGAGTACTATCATTTTGCCGGCGTCGGCAAAATGATCAGATATCCGATTACCGCTAGCTTCGCAGGCTTCTTTTGCTCTTTCAATGGCATCAGAAAAACGGCGCCATTGCTTATACTCCAGAACAGACATCAGCTCTCTGGCGGTCCAATACTCCATGCCGTACTCATTGATATGCTTAATAGATTCAAATAAGGATTTATTGATAGATTCGATATCTTTCGTCATGTCAGATATACCTTTCTACGAAGAAAATACTTGCCTATGCCCTAGCCACTAATCCCGGGATACTCACTGTTTGATCACTGAATACTTCGCCACCGCCAGACCGATGATCTGGATGGAGTCGCAATTTCCGGAGTTGAACACCATGGGAGGGTACTTGGGGTTCATTGACACGAGGGTGCAGCCGTCTGGGTTTTTGTAGAAGCGCTTCAGGGTGGCGTCGTCGTCGATACGGACGGCGGCGATCTGGCCATCATCCACGATGGGCTGGCTGCGGATGAATACCACGTCACCATCATGGATATCGGCGCCTATCATGCTGTCGCCGCTTACGATGAGCCCGAAGTCTGCCTGCACGCCGGTATCACACGGCAGAAAGGCCTCTATATGCTCATCAGCCAGAATCGGCTTTCCAGCGGCGATCTGCCCGATAATGGGGACCATGCGTCTTTCAATGGGGACAATGTTTTTGAGTGGTTTGCGCTTTTCTTCTACTAAGTCAGCTTTCTGAACGTGGAAGTAGTTGGCCATTTTTTCGATCTTATCAATCCGCGGGTAGGTTTTAGCATTAACCCAGTCCGAGAAAGTCATCTCCTTAAATCCGAGATCCTTACAGATCTCCTTTTGCGTTTTCCCGTATCTTTTGAGATAGTAGCGAATGTTCTGCGCCATTATTTCTTTATTGCCTAGTGTACTCATACAGTCCACTCCTTTCATTAAAATATTCATTTCAATATCATTATACGGTTAATCCCGTAAAAAGGCAATGAGAAAACGTAAATAATACGGTTTAGCCGTTGACAGTACGGATAAACCGTATTATAATAGTTTCAGGTTCGAGAAAGGAGGACGACGATATGAATTCACAGATTCTGCTGACACTAGAAGCGGCTAGAGTAAACGTCAAGATGACGCAGGAAGAAGCAGGTAAAGCCATTGGCGTAAGCGCTAATGTAATTTCCAACTGGGAACGCGGTCGCACATATCCCGATGCGATGCAGATCAAGAAAATTGAAAAGGTGTACGGCATTGGTTACAATAACATTATTTTTTTACCTAACTAATACGGTTTAACCGTATTAAAGGAGTAGGAAGGGATCAACCATGAAAAAAGAAAGGAGAAGAGAAGATTGAATGAAATTCTGAATATCAGTCATGTCCATGGTTACATGGACAAGCAGACTGGCGCGGCATATCTAAATGCCGAGGATGTGGCGAGAGGGTTCGGATTTACCGAAAACAAAGGCGGCGTCGAATATGTCAAATGGCGCAGAGTTAATACCTACCTTCATGAATTTGGGTTTTCGCCAGATGTGGCGAAAGATGATTTCCTCCCGGAAAACATGGTGTACCGATTGGGATTCAAGGCCAGCAATGAAGTGGCTCAGAAGTTCCAGGCTGTGCTGGCAGATGAAGTGCTCCCTGCTATTCGGCGGCATGGGGCTTACATGACAGACCAGGCGCTGGAAAGAGCTATCACGGAACCTGACTTTCTGATTCGCTTGGCTACGCAGCTCAAAGAAGAACAGGCAAAGCGGAAACAGGCGGAGCTGATGCTGGAAGAACAAAAGCCGGCCGTTATCTTTGCCGGGTCAGTCAGTGCCAGCAAGACATCCATTCTCATTGGTGAGCTTGCCAAAATACTCAGAGGCAACGGGGTCCAGATTGGCCAGAAAAGGCTATTCCAGTGGATGCGCGAAAATGGGTATTTGATTAAGCGCAAGGGGACAGACTACAACATGCCCACACAGCGCTCTATGGAAATGGGGCTCTTTGAAATCAAGGAAGACTCTTACACAAATGGTAATGGGGTGAACATCATTACCAAGACGCCCAAAGTGGCAGGGAAGGGTCAGGTATATTTCATCAATAAGTTTCTGCATGGGAGGTGATCTGGTATGTGGGTCAACATCTCACAGGCCGCCAAGCTCACTGGATATAAGTACAGTGAGATCCGGCGGCTCATCACGAAGGGAGCCTTCCCGTTTTACCACAACGGGAAGAAGGCCTTCAAGTTCGAGCTCGAAGACCTCAAGACCGCCATGAAGGCGGAAATGGCGGCCACGCAGGCCGCCGCAAAAAAAAGTGGGAAGAGCAGCAGCTGGGGGCGCGCCCCTTTGATTTCAAGGGAGGAATGGCGCGCCTCAAGGCGGAGGCGAAAGTGGATAAGCGGAAACTTGCCGAGGAAAAGCGGCGCACCTGCCGCGTCATCAAAGGCGGGGACCGCGGGAATGAGTTCGACTTCAAGAGCCAGCTCAAACGGCTGCAAAAAGAGGCCTCGGGAAAGGATGCGACGGCCTAAAGGAGGTATGAAAATGAGAGAAAAAGCAATGCGAGAAGTGATCCTCGCTCAGCACGACAGCATCAGGCTGGTGGAGCAGCAGGACGTCTTGAAAGGAGACTAGCGTGAAAAAGATCGGCGCAGCACTGTGCGGACTGGTGACAGGGGTGGACATCCTGCTGGGAGCTTACATCCTCGCCACTCCGGCACCGGAGATGGAAATGGTGACGTATGAGGTCGAGGTCGAATGCGGCGACACGGTATACGACATTGTGTCCCGGATCGCGACCGCCGACGACGATGTGAACGAGCTTACCTGGCAGGTGCTCCAGGATAACCACATCGAGGACTGCGGTCGCCTTCGCCCGGGGACGGTGCTCACCATCACCGTCCCCCGAGTCATTTCAGACAAATGAAAAGTGCCCGACGACTTGGCACAGTTCGGGCACTTTCCATATAGATTTTGGGTAGCTCCGGTCTCGGAGCTACCCCTAGTATACCAAATTAGGAGGAAGAACACAATGAAACCGACACTGATTTTGAGAGCTGACGCCCCGAGAGAAGAATGGCTCAAGGTACGAACCCAAGGCATTGGCGGATCCGATTGCGGAACCGTGCTCGGATTGAACCCTTACAAGAGCGCCTATAGCCTGGCCGCAGAAAAAATCGGAATGATGGAACCGGACGATCTTTCCGGAAATGCCAAGGTATGGTTCGGCACCCAGCTCGAGCCGGTAGTCGCCGCACGCTTCGAGATGGTCACTGGCAAGAAGGTGCACAAGCGTGGCACCCTGCAGGATCCTGACCATCCCTACATGCTCGCGAACATCGACCGCTGGGTGGTCGGGGAGAATGCGGGCCTTGAAATCAAGACCGCCGACTATCACATGAGGGATGCATGGGGTGACCCTGACGATCCGAAGGATAGCCGGGTGCCGGATGCCTACTACTGCCAGTGCATGCACTACATGGCAGTCACCGGCGCCGACTACTGGTACATTGCCGCCCTCATCGGAGGCAACGATTTCCGCCTGAAGCGTATCGAGAGAAACGAGGATGACATCGCCTATATCCGGGAAAAGGAAGAGGAGTTCTGGGACCTTGTACAGGCAAAAAAACTGCCGCCGCTGGACGCCTCAAATTCCACCGCTTCTACCCTGCTGAAACTGCATAATTATTCAAACGGCGAGGCTATCGACCTTGGTCCGGCTGCATTGACAGCCATTCAGAATTATCAGGCATGCAAGCGCCGCGAAAAGGAGCTGAAGGAGGGCGAGCAGGAAGCCAAGAACCTCCTGATGGCGATCCTCGGCGATAACGAAGTCGGCACTGTCACCGATGGAGAAGGCAAGGTGCACAAAGTCACATGGAAGAGCCAGACCCGCGAAAGTATCTCGGTGGCCAAGCTGAAGAAGCAGGATCCGGCCAGCTATGAAGCACTGAAGGCCATCGGCCTCATCACCACCACCAGCACCCGCGTCATGCGGATTTAATTTTCCCAAGGAGGAACCATCATGGATGCAAGAAAAGGTATCGTTGCTACAAGAAACGAAATGGCCGCGCAGCAGCAGGAACGGCCATCCATCCCGAAACTGCTGAACAACACGCTCGACAACAGCGGCTATAAACGCCGCTTCGACGAGCTCCTCGGCAAGCGTGCTCCGCAGTTCGTCAGCTCGCTCGCCGCCCTCATCAACAGCACCCCGCAGGTGCTCGCCATCTTCCAGAATAACCCGGTGGCGATCATCCAGTCCGCTCTGAAGGCAGCCGCCTATGACCTCCCGATCGAGCCGTCCCTCGGGTATGCCTACATCCTGCCCTTTGGCCAGACGGCGACCTTCGTACTCGGGTACAAGGGCATGGTACAGCTGGCCCTTCGCACCGGTCTCTACATGCGCCTCAATGCGGTCGACGTCAGGGAGGGAGAGCTCATCAGCTATGACCGCCTGACGGAAGACATCGAATTCCGCTGGGAAGCAGATAACGCGAAACGCGCCAAGATCCCAGTCATCGGATACGCGGCCTTCTATCGCCTGAAGAATGGCATGGAGAAGACACTCTTCATGACCAAGGCGGAGATCGATGCCCACGAGCTCGCCAACCGGAAAGGGAGAAGCCAGAATCCGGTGTGGAGAAACCACTATGACGAGATGGCCAAGAAAACAGTCCTTCGCCGTCTGCTCTCCAAGTGGGGCATCATGAGCATCAACTACCTGGACGCCTCTCCGGCGGATCAGGAAGTCATGCGCAACATGGCTGAGGGCACTCTGGACGATACCGAGATGCCACAGGATCGCACCATCGAAAATTCGCCGAATTTGGCCCCTGAGAGCCCCGCGGAGCCTTCGGAGGCTATCACTATACCCTGGGAGCAGGGAAACGCACAGGAAGGCCAAAATCAGGCTGCTTCTGGCGAAGCTATGAACGGGGGTGAGGGGAAATGACCGAAGAACAGGAAAACATGGTCAAGGCGAAGCTCGCAGAAATCGCAGATGCCATCCCTGAATGCAGAGGGGCCGTCTTTGCTATCAGTACCGGCAAGGACGTCGAAGAAGGGGACGTGGCGGTATTTAAAAGCGCCGGAGGCAAGGAGCTGGTGAATCTTTTTGACAATATCGCCGCGCAGGTGGCTATCGCCATAGCTATGGAGACCACGCCGGAGAAGGCAGTAGAACTCATACGGCGCTATGGGGATGCTGCCCCGCTCGTACTCACGTATGGCTTCCTGTCTACGGTACTGGCCGGCCTGTCGAAAGGCATTGGCGCCATGAGGAAGAAGCAGCTGGACGAAGAACTGAAGGAGGTGATCCGAGGTGAACATTAAGACGCTTCAAAATCTCATGCACACCAAGGGCGTCGTGGTCTACATGGCGCACCCCTTCGGCGGCAGCTTCGAGAACCAGATCCTCGCCCGGAACCTTGCCCGATCGCTCACCAAGGAATACCCGGAGGTGACATTCATCAATCCGCTCGACAACTTCATCTACATGGACCGTCGGAGCGAAGAAGAAATCCTGGCTGCGGAGAGATGCATCCTCGCCAAGTGCGACCTGCTGCTCCTGACCGGCAGCTGGCATAAAAGCCGCGGATGCCGCAGCGAGAAAAACTATGCAGAAACCCGGGGCATGCTTATTGCCCAGTTGAACGAAGACCGCACCCTGCGTTGGGTGGTACAGGAGAAATCATGACACAAGAAGAAATGGACCGCCTCGTGGCGACAAAAATCAAAGAAATCGAGGCCCTGAATCCGGATCTGAATGCAGTGCTTCTCGCCCTGCATTATGAGAACGGCAGCGTGGCTTGTGCAGCGGGGGATGATGTCGATGGACTTGCAAGCGGGTTCCTGGCTCTTGCCAGCTCAGTCGCCATCCCCTTCGTCAAACATTGCGACAAGGACCATGCAGCAAAGGTGAATGAGAACCCGAAGGATCCCGCGAACAAAACCACCTACCTGTTTCTGGTATACATGACCGCCCTTGTCGCCAAGAACGCCGGGATTGACTGGATCACCCACGTTCGTATGGCCATGGACGCTGACGGACTGGGACTGAAATAGGAGGAACCATGGAAGGATACATCAAGCTCTCCCGCCGCCTGCTCTCATCGGACATCTGGTTCAAGCCGCCCCTCTACCTGAAGGTGTGGATCTACCTGCTCTGCCAGGCGTCGCATCAGGACTACGGGACGCTCCGCCGCGGGCAGCTTGTGACTTCCATACCACAGATTCAAGAGGCGCTCAGCTACCAAGCTGGATTTATCACCAAGCAGCCGACTTACAAGGAAATACGGCAAGTCTTGGACTACATGCGTGGGAAACAGCCGATAAAATCAATGTACGGCAATGGGTGGGGCAAATGGCAGAGCTCGCGGCAGGGCACTTCGCAGGGCACATCCGAGCCCATGATAATTGCCAAGAAGATAAAGGACGGAATGCTAGTCACCATCGTGAAATATGACCAGTATCAAGG
>JAJWRZ010000025.1:0-18799 GCA_021633965.1 Dialister sp. | reverse complement strand
TAGGGCGATGCACGAAGACGGTATTCAAGTCACCAGTCACTAGTCACTAGTCACTTGAGACTCCTAATCCCTAGCTACGAGTCACCAGTCACTAGTTCCCAGTCACTTTCTCCGCTTTCACGCGGACGATGCGGAAGCCGGAGAGACGCAGGACAGTGAAGCGCCAGCCGGAGAAGTCGACGTGGTCGCCCACCTTCGGGATGCGCTCCAGATTGGAAAAGACGAAGCCGGCGATGGTCGCGCTTTTATTTTCTCCTGCAAGATCGATCTCCAGCCGGTCTGATACATCTTCGAGAATGACGGTGCCGTCAAATTCATATGTCCCGTCCTTTTGACGGACGATCTCATAGGGGACATTCTCCGCCGGCTGCGGGATCTCACCGATGAGCTCTTCGACGAGGTCATTCAGTGTGACAAGGCCGGAGGTGCCGCCGTACTCATCTACGACGACAGCGAGGTAGATGCGTCGGTTCTTCATGAGCTGGAGCAGCGCCGGCGCGGGCATGACTTCCGGCACGGTCAGGATCTCACGATTGATCTTCTTCAAAGACAGCTGGCCCGAAAGACAGCCCTGCAGGAGATCTTTCACATGGATGAATCCGATGATCTGGTCCCTGTCTTCGATGCAGACCGGATAGCAGGTGTGGTGGCTCTTCGGCAGCACACGCCGCATGGCCTCGGACAGATCCTCATCAAAGTGGAAGACGACGATCTCATTTCTGGGGATCATGACATCGCGCGCCATGAGGTCGAAGAAATCAAATGAATTCTTGATGAGGGTATTTTCGAGCGCATTCAGGCGGCCGCTCCGATGGCTCTCTTCGACGATGCAGCGGATCTCATCTTCGGTGTAGGTGAAATTGACTTCATTGCGAAAGGGAATCCCGCGCAGGCGGAAAATGCGGCGCGTCACAAAAAGGCCGGCCTCGACAAAGAGACGGTACAGGTGGCGGTTCAGGCGGATGACCCACGTATGCGAAGCGAGGATGGGCAGCGGGTCGACCAGCGCATGCGCCCCGGGAAGAAGGATCGTCCCCACCCAGTAGGCAAGGAGAAGCCCCATGACAAGAAGCGCGATGAGGACATACACACCCCATTTCCATTCGGCCCAGAGTTCCCAGCCCAGAAGCGATTCCGAAAGGACGAGGCTATGGCTTCCCAGCGCCAGAAGAGAAATCCCCAGCACGGCGCTGCACAGCACGAAGGAAACCTGCGTACCGCCTATGATCTGCGACGTGCGATGGTAGAAGGGCGCGACTTTTTCGATGAGCGCCGGATCCTGCTCGTCATTGTCTTCAATGTATTTCTTCCGCATGCGGGCAAAAGAAAAATTCACCATCGTATTGTTGTAATTGATAAAGGAAACGACCAAGATGACGAGAAGCCAAAGGCCGATCCATTCTATCTCTGAAGAAATAAGTCATCCACTCCTTTTTAGGTTGTCGGGTTCAGGGTTCAGGGTTCAAGGTTAGCCTCTGGGGCGGCTCGCCCCTTGATTACGTTTGAAAGTTTCGATGGAATGAGAAATACGAAATGGTGGTGTCATGAGCTGGCATTCCAGTCACTAGTCACTTGAGACTCCTAATCCCTAGCCACTAATCCCTAATCCCTAAGTTACCAGCTGCTATCTATGTTCCTTGTACCCAAGCTCCCTTAGGATATAGTCCTTGTTCTTCCAGTCCTTGCTGACCTTGACCCAAAGGTCGAGGAAGACGGGGGCGCCGATGAGACTTTGGATCTCTTCGCGGGCTTCCTGGCCTGCTTCTTTGAGAACGGTGCCCTTCTTGCCGATGATGATGCGTTTCTGCGAATCACGCTCGACGTAGATCGTGCAGCGGATGTAGACTTTGCCATTTTCACGTTCATGGAATTCTTCTGTGAAGACGCCGATGGCGTGCGGCACTTCATCGCGTGTGCGCGTGAGGAGTTTTTCACGGACGATTTCCTGCACGATATTTCGCTCCGGCTGGTCCGTTACCATGTCATCGGGGAAGTACTTCGGGCCTTCGGGCAGGTACTTTTCCACCATCTTCATGAGGACGTCCAGATTCTCTCCCGTCTTGGCAGAGAGCGGGACGATCTCGGCAAACTTGTAAATCTTATCGTACTGCACGAGCTTCTTCAGGAGCTCGTCTTTGGAGATCAGGTCCGTTTTCGACAGCGCAAGGATGACTGGCACCTTGCGGTCCTTCAGGAGGGAAATGATGTAGCGGTCGCCCGCGCCCAGCGGATCGTTCACGGCGCAGAGGAAGACGATGAGGTCGACCTCGTCCAAAGCGTCCATGGTATTCTGACGGATCACTTCGCCGAGCTTGCTCTGCGGCTTGTGCATGCCGGGGGTGTCCAGAAAGACCACCTGGGAATTCTCGCCGTTCCATACGCCGGTGATCTTATTTCTGGTCGTCTGTGCGTGAGCAGACACGATGGAAATCTTTTCCCCAAGAAGGGCATTCATAAGTGTGGATTTACCGACATTCGGCCGCCCGACAAGAGCGACAAAGCCGGAGTGAAATTTGGTTTCGTTATTCATAGAGTCTCCTAAATAAAGATGGCAGGGTTAGCCTGTGGGGCGGATCGCCCATGGATTGCGAATGAAAGCTCTCCTCGAATGAGGAATGAAGGTGGCGGCTTCGCCGCAAATATATAGGGCGATGCCCTAAGGTCTCTTGATAGCAAGTTTCCCGTTTTGGGTTTCCCAACATTGTTCGCCGAACCGCGAATGACAAAGATTTCTCGCTTCGCTCGAAATGACGATACGGGAGTCTGATATCTTCTAGTCTCTTGATCTAGTCCCCAGTCACTAGTCACTCATTCCCGCTTCTTCCCTTTCGATCTCCCCTTCGGTCATCATGCGGGTGATGCCGCAGGCGGAGAGGATATCTTCTTCTGCCTTTCGCATGGCTTTCTTTTCTTCGGGGTCATAATGGTCATAGCCAAGAATGTGAAGGAAGCCGTGAACGGAGAGGTAAGCCACTTCGCGTTCCGTGCTGTGCCCAAATTCTTTGGCCTGCTGGATGGCACGATCCAGATTGATGACAATGTCTCCCAGCTCTGTTTCTTCCTCTGGGATGTCCTCCTCCCCTTCATTCAGTGCAAAGGAGAGGACATCGGTCGGTGCATCGACATTGCGGTAGTCGCGATTCAGCTCATGGATGGTATCTGCATCACAGATGAGGACGCTGATCTCTGCCTCTTCCGGCACCTTCTGCAGCTCTGCGCCTTTGGTGAGGACGGTATGGATCAGCTTTTCGTAATTTTCGTCGTAAAATTTCATATCACTGTAATTGATCGTGATTTCCATGGTAACACCTCCGAGATCATGGATTTTCGAATGGAAAGTCGTGGGTTCAAGGTTCAAGGTTCAGGGTTGTGGTGGCGGCTCCGCCGCAAATAAAAATGGGCGATGCCCGAAGGTAGTATTCAAATTACAAGTTACAAGTTACAAGTCACTAGTCACTCGGCACCACTAATCCCTAGCCACTCATCCCTAGCTACTCATCCCCGCTTTCAAGGTTCAGGATTAGCCCATGGGGCGGAGTGTTCCTTGATTGCGAATGAAAGCTCTGCTTGAATGAGAAATTTGAAATGAGAAATGCGAAATGGTGGTGCAGCGCATAAAAATCAGAAGCGCCGCAGAGGTTTGAGACTAGCGGTTTTCTCGTATCGGAAACCTAATCCCTAGCCACTAATCCCTAGCTACTAGTCACTAGTCACCAGCTGCTCTTTTTCTTCGCATCTTCTTCGTAGGCATGAATGATCGCCGCCACAAGATCGTGTCTGACGACATCGTCTTCATTGAAATAGACATGCCCGATGTCTTTCACATGCTTCAGCACGCGCTCGGCATCGATCAGACCGCTCTTGACATGAGGGGGAAGATCGATCTGCGTGGTATCGCCATTGATGACCATCTTCGATCGGTGTCCGAGGCGTGTCAGGAACATTTTGATCTGCTCGATGGTGGTATTCTGCGCTTCATCAAGGATGATGAAGGATTTCTCGAGCGTGCGTCCGCGCATGTAGGCGAGAGGCGCGACTTCGATCTGGCCCTTCTGCTGCAGCCGCATGAAGTCTTCCGGGCCGAACATATCCAGCAGTCCGTCAAAGAGAGGGCGAAGGTACGGATTGACCTTTTCCTGCAAATCACCGGGAAGGAAGCCCAGCTTCTCACCGGCTTCGACCGCCGGACGGACGAGAATGATGCGCTGGACATCGTGATTTCTGAGCGCAAAGGCGGCGAGTGCGACAGCGAGGTACGTCTTGCCTGTCCCCGCGGGGCCGATGCCGAAGGTGATGGAATGGTGACGGATGGTATCGACGTAGATCTTCTGTCCCACAGTCCTTGGGCGAAGCGGTGCGCCCTGCTTGGTGAAATTGATGATGTCGTCTTCCATGTCTTCGAGCAGCTGCTCTTTGCCTTCATCCAAGAGGGACATCACCATCCTGACCTGCCGCGCAGAGAGGCGGATCCGCTGACGGATCATCCGCCGCAGTCTTCCGATCACGCGCATACTCTGATCGACTGCCGCTTCCTCGCCCTTTAGCCGAATGAGATTGCCGCGGGCAAAGATGTCTGCGCCGTAATGCTCGCCGATGATGGCAAGGTATGAGCTGTCCCGCTCCAAAAGCGCGCCGGCCTCCTCGCGATCATTCACCATGATCTGTTCTGTTTTTTCTGCCATGAAGTTCCTTTCGTGTACCAATACCATTTCTTATGTCTCACCGCACAAATCTCCGCACGGCCTTTCCGTCGATATAGTCGCAGCAAGCGCCCTGCATGATACCGCGCTCTTCCATCAGGGCGTCGATCCTTTTCTTGACGTCCCACCACGGGGAGCCGCCATTGACGGTGAGGGTATTCCCGCCCGAGGCGCGGCCGACGATGCGCTGGATGACGATGTCGGGACGGAGATAGGAAAGGAAGAGAATGACGCGCTCCATGTATTCCTCCATCGAAGAGAGCGTGACCTCGCCGGCTTCATACATATGCGCGAGCGCCGTATCCTTTACGATATATAAGGAGTGCAGCTTCACCTCTGTCACGGGGAGGACGGAGATGAGCTTTGCCGTCTCGATGACGTCTATCCGGTCATCCCATGGAAGATCTGCGATGACATGCGTACATTGCCCGAAGCCATAGCGAGCGATGCGGAGCGAGGCATCTATGTATTCCGCGACACCGTGGCAGCGGCCGATCTTCTCGAGGGTATGGGCATTGCTGCTCTGCAGCCCCAGCTCGATCGTCACATCCTTGCCATAGGTATCTGAAAGCTCTTTCAGGATGTCAAGGTAACGCTCGTGAATGCAGTCCGGACGCGTCGAAACGTCGACTCCCACCACATCAGGATGCTGCATGGCTTCCTCCATCCAGCGCCCGAAATCGTCCGGCGGCGCGTAGGTATTTGTGAAATTCAGGAAATAGGCGATGAATTTCTTCGCCTTGTACTTCGGCCCCACATGCGCGATGCTCCGGTCAAGCTGGCGGGTGATCTTCATGCCGACCGCCTTCGTCTCATAGTCCGCTCCGATCGAGCCACAGAAGATGCAGGGCGCTTTTGACAGCGTACCATCGCGGTTCGGACAGGTCACGGGGAGCGAGATCGGGATCTTGTAGACCTTCTCGCCGTATTTTTGTTTCAAGAAATCAGAATAGTTGCGATAATGTTCCATAGTTAATACATTCTACCGGTTGAGCGGATTCGACAGTGTTTCTCCAGCCCCTTCCTTTGGAAGGGGCTGACGAGCGAAGCGAGTCGGGGTTGGCTCCCGCATGAAGTGAAAATTCACCTAGGGAGATACTGATTCCATCGTTGTCCGATTGCATCAGCGTTTCCCTCTCGGCTCCCCCTGCCCTTCGGACATCCCCCTTCCCAAGGAAGGGGGTAGGACGGTTCGCTGCATATTACAGTCATTATATAACAAATCTCGCCGCTGTGCATTTACAATAGGGAAATGCTTTTGTAAAATGGAAGAAAAGCAAGTGGATGCAGGAGCCCTCTTTCCACAGCATTGCACCTGTTATATCCTCATCCCCAGTCACTAGTATAGCGATTTGTTAACTTCTAAACTTAGTGAGAAGTGGTGGAATGTCTTGGCTCCCCATCGGGGGAGCTCCCCGAAGGGGAGAGGGGGCTACGTAGCGGTATTGCCTGAAAGTGTTGGAATATCGATAGTATCGGACTATTCAACATAGTACGCTATACCGCTGGCATGCCCCTTTTGCCTTCGGCACTTCCCCCGAAGGGGGAAGCAAGTCGCTCCGACGCTAATTCTGACTACATTTGTATGTCGATTGAAAGTCCTCTTAATCGACATACGCTATACTAGTCACTTCCATTCACGAAAGAAGCCCAACCATGCTCACTATCCGCACTGCCCAGCTCGACATCCTGCCTGGGAATATCCGCGCCAACTGGGCGCTCATCGAAAAAGAGATCGCTCTCGCCAAAGAGGAGGGCGCTGACCTTCTCGTTCTTCCTGAGATGTGTCTGACCGGTTATCTCATCGGAGACCTGTGGGATCAGAATGCCTTCCTGCGCGAGGCAGAGCGATACAATGACCGCCTCCGAGAAGCAGCGCAAGGCATTATGATCGCGTGGGGAAACGTTGCCATCGACTGGACAAAAACGAATGACGATGGCCGCCCCCGAAAATACAACGCCGCTTTTCTCGCGAAAGACGGCGCATTCCTCTCTCCGGAAGGACTGCATCGTCCCTATGCAGTGAAAGCGCTGCTGCCCAATTACCGCTGCTTCGATGACCGCCGCTATTTCACCTCGCTTCTCGCCCTCGCGAGAGAAGAAGGCTCGACCCCCGAAGAAGCGCTCGCGCCCTTTGTGATTTCCCTCCGCGACGAAGTGATCCGCCTCTCGCTTCTCCTCTGCGAAGACAGCTGGGATGAAAATTACAGCTTCTCACCCATGGATGTCCTTGCCGCCAAGGGCACCGATCTTTTTCTGAATCTGTCCGCCTCCCCCTTCACACTTTCCAAAAATGAAAAACGCCACCGCATGCTCTCCGCCAAACTCTCCCGTCTCCACGTCCCGATGCTCTACGTGAATCGTCGTGGACTGGAGAACAACGGCAAGACCTGCTACACCTTCGACGGCATGACCGCCGCTTATGGAAAGGACGGCAGACTTCTTGCCGAAGCCGCTCCCTTTAAAGAGGCCCGCAGCACATTCCATTTCGAGAGATCCACGAACGCGCTCCTTCCCGCCTCCCCCATGCCGTCATGGCAGGGAGACCTGCTTCTTTTCGCCATGCGCTACGGCGTCAGGAAATTTCTCTCCGCCATCGGCGTATCCAAAGTCGTGATCGGCGTCTCCGGCGGCATCGACTCCGCGGTGAATGCCGCGCTCTACCGCTCCGTCCTTCCCGCAGACCACCTGCTCCTCGTGAATACGCCGACGCGCTACAATTCAGAAATGACGAAGGGGCTCGCCAAAGACCTCGCGACGCGTCTCGGTTCGCCCTACCTCACCATCCCCATCGGGCAATTCATCGATGAGACGGCAAAAACGCTGGAAGGCCTTCCGATTTCTGCAGGACATGAAATCCATCTCACGGACTTCATGAAAGAAAACATGCAGGCGCGCGACCGGAGCAGCCGGATCCTTTCCGCCCTCTCTGCTGCCTTCGGCGGCATCTTCACCTGCAACGCCAATAAAACAGAAACGACCGTCGGCTACGGCACACTCTACGGCGACCTCGCCGGTGCCTTTGCCGCGACCGCTGACCTTTGGAAATACCAGATCTACCACTTGGGCCGCCTTTTGAACGACTGGTACGAGAGCCCCGTCATCCCGGAAGGCATCTTCACCGTGAAGCCCTCCGCCGAGCTTTCCGAAAAGCAGGACGTCACCAAAGGCATGGGCGATCCACTCATCTATGAGTACCATGACTACCTTCTGAAGAGCTTCGTCGAGCCATGGCAGCGCCCCTGCCCGGAAGACCTCCTCACTTGGTACGCAGAGGGAAGTCTCGAGACGCATATCGGCTGTCAGGTCCGCGTGCAAGACCTCTTCCCGACCGCCAAAGCCTTCACCGAAGACCTTGAACGCTGGTGGAATCTCTTCTCCGGCTTCTCCGTCGCCAAGCGCATCCAGACCCCGCCGATCCTTGCCATGAGCCGGCGTCCCTACGGCTACGACCTCAGAGAGTCCCAGCTCAAGCCGTACTATACGGATCAGTATCTCGCGCTGAAAAAGAAGCTCGGGGTGTAGGAAACGAAAATCTTTTCCTTATCCAAAAAGCACAAACGAAAAAGAGATGGAGCCAAATGCTTTTGCATTTGACCCCATCTCTTTTTTTGACCTGATCGGGATAAAATATCACTCACAGCACCATCATCCGTTTCCGAAGCTCTGCGAGCCTTTCCATTTCCATCCTCTTCGGATGGGTGATCAGGAGCGAAACAGGCTCCTCTATGAAGGGCGTGAGCTTTGCGATATGCTTCTCTACGGTCTGGATGTTCCAGTAGGTGTGGAGAGAGTGCTCCGTATCAAAGCGAATCGTGCATTTCCCATCCAAGTCTACGAAGATGTCATGAAAAGAGCCGAGATGCACATAGCCAAGCCCAGGCGCCTGCTCTGAAAGCTTTAGCTGGACGAAAAGGCTGTCCGCATCATCGCCGAATCTCACGGCCGTCCCGCGCCGTTTTCCGAAGAGCCTTCTCTGCGTCCTCATGCACTCGCCATAGGAGCGTGATAGTCGTCCCATCGCCGTCTCGACAGGGCAGGGCATGTGGATCAGTCCCCAGTCATTCCGAATCGCCAACGTATCATCCACGCCGCCGCGCTTCACCGGCACAAGCGCTCTCATTCCAATATTGCACATGCTGCTTCCTCTCTTTCAGCACGAACGTCTCTTCTCTCAGAAATATTGTTCCCTGAACACAAGTATAGCAAATGAACGTTCGGTAGTCAAGAAAAGCAGGAACGTTCTTTCGTTCCTGCTTTTTGGTTGGCCAGGGATTAGAAGTGACTGGTGACTGGTGACTAGTGGCTAGGGATTAGGGATTAGTAGCTAGGATTAGGTGTCTCGAACGACTGGTGACTAAAAAACTAGAAGACATCAGACTCCCGTATCGTCATTGAAAGCGTTGCCGAGAAATCTTCCTTGCAGACCGATAAACAATGCATGTGTGAAAGCAGAAATACGTAGCGCCAAGTCGTCGTTTCCCTGCCAATGCCTATGCGATACTGACCGTAGTGCAAGAAAGATCCCTCGGCTGTGCTTTCGATGATGATGCGGGAAAGGGATACCCCCAAAAAGTTTGAGGGCAGGAATGAGTGACTGGTGACTAGGGTAACTAAGGAAACACTGATTAAATCGTTGTCTGATTTTACTCTTGAATTTTTATGCATAGCGAGGAATAGGGGGCGCGAATAGCGAGCTATTTAAGGAGGGTTATGACGAAGCTATGTATAAAATTTCTTGTAAAAGCTGACTCTGCGATTGAATCAGCGTTTCCCGAGGATAAATCATCCGCGATCAAGCCCCTTACTCCACGATTTCAAACTCCGCGCGACTCCCCTTCTCCGCCGGACTGACCTTGAGGCGGGCATCGATGCGCTCCTCGAGCTCAGGCACATGGGAAATGATGCCGACAAGACGGCCGGTGCTCTGCAGATCGATCAGTGTATTCATCGCACTATTCAGTGCTTCCGGATCCAGCGTGCCGAAGCCTTCATCGATGAACATGGTATCGAGGTGTACGCCGCCCTGCCTTGCCTGCACGACATCGGCAAGCCCCAGAGCAAGTGAGAGGGAGGCGAGGAAGGTCTCTCCGCCGGAGAGGGTATTCGCCGGACGCGAACGGCCGGTGTAGCTGTCAGAGACCTCAAGAGAGAGGCCGCCCTTATTCGCTGCGCCTGTCTCCTTCATGCGATGAAGCGAGTAGCGGCGATGGCTCATTTCAAGGAGACGGTGATTTGCCGCCTCCGCGACCTCGTCTAAGAGAACGCCCAAGACATAGCGCTCGAGCGTGATCTTCGTGCGGCTGCCACGGGTGAGGTCATAGAGCCCCTGCGCAAGAGACAGTTCTTCAGAGAGCGCGTCAAGCACCTGCGCCATGGCTTCGGTGTCCTTCGCGACTTTCTGCAGATTCTTCAGCTGGTCAGCGAGCGAGCGGCTCTGTCCCGCCGACGTAGTGAGACGGTGCTGCAGCTGGTTATCTTCCTGACCGAGCGCGGCCATGTCGGGGCGTTTCGACCCGCCTGTCACGAGACGCTCATCAGCGATGGTTTTCTCCGTCGCTTTCAGCTCGGTTTCGTAGTCGGAAATCGATTTCTCCATCCGCTCTTCTTCTTTGACGCGAGCATACCAGACCTTGCAGTCATTGCGGTCCGCAAAGCCGGCTCCCCTGGCTTTTTCATCCAGCGCATCCGACTGTGCTTTATAGTCGGCTGCCAGCTTTTCTCGCTGGGCCGTGGCGTTCTGGAAATTTGCCTCCGCGCCGCCCAATGCGGAAAGGAGCGGCTCTTTTTTCTCCTGCAGCGCTTTCAGAGCTTCTTCCCATGCCGTCACGGCCGCAAACAGCCGCTTCACTTCGTTTCGAAGGAAAATGGGACTGCGGTAGGCTTCCGGCAGATCGGAGAGGCTTGCGAGCTTCGCCTGGGCATTTCCCATCTCGGTGATGGCGCTGACGTATGCCCCCGCCGCATAGGTGCCCGCCAGATTTCTGGCATTCTCGTAGTCTTTCGTTGCCGTTTCTGCTGCTTTCTGTGCCTTTTTCAATTCGGTTTCCGTCGGCAATTTTTCCTTCGAAACCGCTGGATGCGGATGATGCACGCTGCCGCAGACCGGACAGGGCGTGCCCTCTTCGAGCTGGCTCGCCAGAATGGCCGCCTGACCGAAGATGTAGCGCCGCCGGACGTCTTCGGCTGCTTCGCGCGCGGCTTCCGCCGCCTCACGGCATTTCTTCTCCGTCTCCTGCAATCTGGCAAGCTCTGTTTCCGCTTCCTTGTATTTCTGCGTGTAGCGCTCCACATTGCGCCGCGCCGCGCCGTACTCCTTCGCCTTCGGCTCCCAGCCCTGCAACTGCGTGATGGTTGTCTTCGCCCTTTCCATCTCCGTGCGCTGGCCTTCGAGCTTCGTTTCAAAGGCAAGCAGCTGCTCCTTTTCTTTCGCATAGCGATTTCGCTCTGCCGCGGCGGTATCCCTCGCAGCCTTTGCCGCCTTTCCTTCTGCCATGATGTTGTCAAGCATATCAAAATACGCCGCAAGCTCCTTCGCCCGGCGGATGCGGACCAGATCCTGCTTTTTATGCTCGATTTCCTCAGCCTTCTTCAGGAGCGACGCCTGCTGCTTCTCTGCCTTGTCCAGTGCCTGAAAATGGGAATTCAACTGCGCGGCCTCGCTGTACACCTTGCGGAAATCCTGCATCGCGCTTTCCGTTTCCGCGTGTACCTTCTTCGCATCCGTGAGCTGCTGCTCCGTCTCCGCAGCAAGGCGGGCGAGCTCCGCCGCATCCTGTGCGCCGACCGCATGGTATGTGGTCACGAGCACCGTCTCCTGCTCCTTTTTCTTCCGGTACAGCGCATCGGCGCGCTCCTTCAGCTCATATTGGAAATCCGAAAAACGCTGCGTCTTGAAGAGCTGCTTCAGGATGCCCTCTCGCTCTTCGGCCTTCGCGACGAGGAGCTTTCGGAAATCCCCCTGCGGCAGGAGGATGACCTGACAGAACTGATTCGCATTGAGCCCGATCAGTTTTCCTGCCGCCGCCTCGACATTCGTGCGAAGCGTCGACATCTCCTTCCCGTCGATCAATTCCGAGAGCGAGGCCTGCATCGCTGTCTTTGTCTGTCCCTTGCCTCGCTTCTTATCGATGAACTGCTCGGGTGAACGGCAGGCACGATACGTCTTATCGCCGATCATGAAGTCAAAAATGACTTCCGTCTTCTGATCCGGCCCTGCATAGTCGCTTCGCATACGCGCGCCGCTCCGATCGCCTGACGTCTTCCCATAGAGCGCATAGCACATGGCATCGAGGATCGTGGTCTTGCCCGCCCCCGTCGGGCCGCAGATGAGGAAGAGATGCCGCCCGTCCAGTTTTTCGAAATCGATGGTCACTTCACCCGCATAGGGACCGAAAGCACGCATCGTCAGCTTCAAAGGTTTCATCGCTCTTCCTCCTTCTTGTACACCGTTTCCCAGCAAACATTGGCGAGTGCTTCTTCCTTCTCCGACAGCTCCCGCTCGCGGAACTCACTGACAAAAGCCCTGAAAATATCCTGATCGCTCATATGCTCCAGCTCGATATCACGGCGGCCGCTGTCCTCCTTATAGCCCATGTTCTGCTCGACGCCCAGTGCATTCTTGTACTTCTCGCGAAGCTTTGGCATCGCATCGATCACAGGCAGCTCATCCGTCAGGATGATCTGCAGATAGTCCTCCGAGGCCTCCCTCTTTTCGCTCATGAGCTCGGCGAATGTCCCTTCCAGTACACGAACCTGATGGAGCGGCGCGAGCTCACGGAAATCCGTCTCGACGCTGCCATCCTCTCCGATCGTTCCCACGATGACGCCTTTATGCTGCTCTGCCTCATCGAAGGAATACCGCATGAGGCTGCCGCTGTACTGCACCCTTTCCGACTGCTTCTGCGTCCTCTGGTGTCGGTGCAGATGCCCGAGCGCCGCATAGTCGTAGGCATCAAAGACACTGTCCGAGATCCTGTCATAGCCTCCGATCGAGAGCGGCCGCTCCGACTCGGAAGGCGTCCCGCCCGCGGCAAAGACATGCGCGAGCGCCACCTTCCTCATCGAAGGATCGGGCAGGGCGGAAAGAAGGATCTCCGAGAGCTTCTTCTCCGCCTCCTCGTAGCTGTGAATGTCTTCCGCGCCGGAAAGCCCCTTCTGATTCATCATGACGCGCACGCGCGCCGGCTCCGCATAGGGGAGCGGCACAAAAGCCACCTTCCCCCATGCATCCTCCAGGATGACGGGATGCACACGATCCAGCGGGCCGAAAATATAGAGTCCCTGATGCGACAGGAGACGGCTCGCCACCGCGAGGCGCTCCGCACTGTCATGGTTCCCGCTGATGACGATCAGGGGAGTATGTCGCTTCCCTACGATCTCCTCTGTCATGCGGTCGAAGAGCTCGACCGCCTCCTCCGGCGGGTATGAACGATCATAGACATCCCCCGAGAGCAGAATGACATCCGGCCTCTCTTCATCGACGAGCGGAAGGAAGCGGTGCATCAAAAGCCATTCCTGATCCTCTGTCATGGCATGCTCTTTCAAAAGCTTTCCCAGATGCCAGTCAGCCGTATGGATAAATTTCATGGTACCTCCTCTTATGAGCCTTTAAGAAACACGGATCTGTCATTATTATAGCCTGACGCACAAGGCCGGGTAAGAGAATGGCTGTGCGCTTCTCTCCACGCAAAAAGAGGCTCATCGAGCCTCTTTTTGATAGACCTTATTTCAGCACGCCGATTTCCTTATAATACTTGGCAGCACCCGGGTGGAGCGGGATATCCGCGATGTCCTTCACTGCATTTTCAGCGGTGAGGCCC
Organism: Dialister sp.; assembly: GCA_021633965.1. Lineage (GTDB taxonomy): Bacteria > Bacillota > Negativicutes > Veillonellales > Dialisteraceae > Dialister. The sequence continues at coordinate 5,277 of JAJWRZ010000025.1, read as the reverse complement.
TTCAGATTTTTCTGAGACTGCCCGAGCTCATCCATGTGTTCCCACAGGGTCTTCGTCAGCTGATAGACCACATCCTCCGGCAGATCGCCGCGGCAGAACATGACCATCTTGATGGCCGATGTCTTGACATCCTTATCCTGATTCGGATAGGTGCCGGCTTTGATCGTATAGCTGGTGTACCACGGGTACTTCGCCTTCAGCTCTTTGATGAGGTTATCATCGATCTCCACGAGGTGCGCGCCACCTGTCAGTGCCTGCGTCACAGCGGAAGCCGGAGCGCCGGACATGATCCATGCGCCGTCGATGGAGCCGTTCTGCAGCATATCTGCTGCATCTGTGAAGGTGATGTATTCCGCTTTGATGTCATCGGGGAAGGAAAGACCCGCTGCCGTGAAGTGCGTCTCGCATTCGTTATAGACAGAGGAGCCTGCCGATGCCACGGCAAAGTGCTTTCCTTTCACGTCCTTCAGGCTGTTGATCCCGGAATTTGCCGTAGCAACGACCTGATTCGGATTCAGGTACAGGCCGCCGATCGCTTTCAGATCCTTGTAAGCGTGATCCTTGAAGCTGTCCGTCCCATTCAGGCACTGGTAGACATTGGAAGAGATCGCAATGGATACCTGTGCTTCGCCTTCGGATACCATGTTCAGGTTTGCGATGCCACCGGCCGATGCCTGGCTGGAAGCCTGCACGCCCGGTACCTGGCTGCTCCACATGTTCGTGATCGCTGCGCCTACGGCATAGAGCGCGCCCGAAGCTCCCGCCGTCGGGAAATTGATCTTGATCGTCTGTCCAGCCGCCGGTTTCGCCGCGCCGGAAGCTGCTTTCTTGTCATCCCCGCATCCGGCCAGAGCTCCGGTCAGGGTCAGAGCTGCCAGTGACAGCGCGATCGCTTTTTTCCATTTTTTTGTCATGATGATCCCTCTCTCTTTCTTCTATCCTACTCTTCTCCATAGAGAATAATAAAGTTGTAAATATTATACTATAAATGAGCGGGCATTGGTAGGTGGGGCTCGGGGGTTCAAGGTTCAAGGTTCAGGGTTCAGGGTTGTGGTGCGGCGCATAAAAATCAAAAGCGCCGCGGAGTATAAACAAGGCGATGCCCGAAGATGGCATTTCAGTCACTAGTCACTAGTCACTCCTAGTCCCTAATCCCTAATCCCTAGCCACTCATCCCTGCTTTCACACATCCATCGTTTATCGGTCTGCAAAAAAGATTTCTCGACTTCGCTCGAAATGACGATACGTGGGGCTGATGTCTCCCAGTTACTAGTCACCAGCCACTCCTAATCCCTAGCTACTAATTTCTAGTCACCAGTCACTAGTACCCCCATCCCTATTTCCTTCTCATCCACTGGAAGATGCATACAGCAGCGATGCCTGCGATGCCTGCGATATCCGTCAAGCTGCCTGGGAAGAGCAGCAGCGGGGAGACAGCGATGAGGATCACGCGCTCGATAACGCCGGCCTTTCGGATGATCCAGCCTTCAAGACCGGCCACGAGAGCAAAAGTCCCGATCATCGCGGTGAAGATGCTCCAGAGAGACTCCCAGAGTGTCGCTGTCTTGTCGACGCCGATCAGGAGTACCGGATTATCCAGGAAGAAGAACGGGATGATGAAGCCGATGAGCCCGAGGCGGACCGCCCACAGTCCCGTCTTCGTCTGATCAGAGTCGGCGATGCCGGATGCCACATAGGCAGACATGGCGACCGGCGGCGTGATATTCGACAGGCAGGCATAGATGAGGCAGAAGAGGTGCGCGATGAGCGGAAGCGCGCCCGCCTTGATGAGGACCGGCACCGCGACAGCCTGCACGATGACATAGGCAGCGACGCCCGGGACACCCATGCCAAGGATCGCCGACATGATCATGACGAGGAAGCCTGCGAGGTAAATGTGATCGCCCTGTACGATGGACAGGATGAGGTAGCCCATATTGAGCCCCATGGATGTCAGAGTGACGGTACCGATGATGATGCCGATGATGACGCAGCACACGCCGACCGAAATCGCACTTTTCGCCCCTTCGACGACCGCTTCCAGGATCTTGGCAGGGCCCATGCGGGTATCCTTACGAAGCCAGCTGGCGCCGATGGTGACAAAGATGGAGATCACGGCCGCATAGAGCGGGGTAAAGCCGGCAAACATCAGCCCGATGAGGCTGACGAGCGGAAGCACCAGATGCCCCTGCTCCTTGATGACGACCATCGCATTCGGGATATTCTCCTTTGCGATGCCGGAGAGTCCGAGACGTTTCGCCTCGAAGTGGACCGCCAGCAGAAGGCCGACGTAGTAGAGCAGCGCCGGTGTGATGGAGGCGAGTGCCACATAGGTGTAAGACAGATTCAGAAATTCCGCCATGACGAAGCCGACCGCGCCCATGATCGGCGGGGTGAACTGACCGCCTGTCGATGCCACGGCTTCGACAGCGCCGGCAAATTCCTTCTTGTAACCCGTGCGCTTCATGAGCGGAATGGTAATGGTACCGGTCGTCGCGACATTGGCGATGGCCGAGCCATTGATCATGCCCATGAGACCGGAGGCGATGACCGCCACCTTCGCCGGGCCGCCGGATGTACGGCCGACAAGCGTCAGAGAGAAATCATTGATGAATTTCGAGAAGCCGCTGTGCTTTAAGAAAGCACCGAAAACGACGAAAAGGAAAATATAGGTCGCCGATACGCCGATACCGGTGCCAAGCACGCCCTGCGTCCCCCAGAACTGGGTAATGAGCACACGCTTCAGCGTGAAGCCATTGTGTCCGAAATAGCCCGGCAGGTATGCACCAAACCAGTTGTACGCCAGAAAGACTGCCGCCAGGATGGCAAGATTGCCGGATGCGCGGCGCGCCGCTTCAAAGACGCAGACGATCGCGACGAGGGCGATGCCGACCTCCATATCAGAGATACGGCCACCGGTCTGTGCAATGCGCGTGTAATTCAAGATCAGGTAAGTGAAAGAGCCGATGGAGCCTAGAATGAAAACCCAGTCCCAGATCGGCGGCAGCTTCCTTCTGCGCTTCTCCTTCTTATACGTAGGAAACAGCAAAAAGGTAAACAGCAGTAAGAAAATACAGTGGATCGCACGCAGATTGATCGCGCTGATCGCACCGATGGTCGTGAAATACAGCTGGAACGCAGTCCACACGCAGAGAAGCACGATGATGGCCTTCCCCAACGGTCCTTCATAAATACGCATGCGGGAGTCCGCGTCCTTGTCCTCCAGCATCTTCCGTGCTTTGTCATCCAGCTCGGCCTTGCTTTCCGCCACATCCTCCAGGCGGACGTCTTTCTCTTGACTCATAATTTCCTCCTATCCTTCCATTTCGGGTCTTTTCCGAAGAGTCGTATTGGTACAGTATAGCAGAGAATGGGTTCAGGGTTCAAGGTTCAGGGTTCTGGGTTCAGGGTTCAAGGTTCAGGGTTCAGGGTTGTGGTGGCGGCTTCGCCGCGAATATATATGGGGCGATGCCTGAAGACAGCATTCAAGTTACAAGTCACTAGTCACTCGGCACCCATAATCCCTAACCACTAATCCCTAGCTACTCATCCCTGCTTTCAAACTTCAGGGTTCAACGGGGTGGTGCGGCGCCTTCGCCGCACTATATACTTCGCGGTGCTTTTGATTTTTATGCACCGCATCACCATTTCTCATTTCTCCCCTGAACCCCGAGCCCAATCAAAAAGCGCCATGCTCCATCTGAGCTTGGCGCTTTTCACGTTTTCACATTTTATTTACTTTCAAAGAACGCTTTGTACGCGAGGTAGGTCTCGTAGGCATCTGCCTTGGAGAGGAGATCATACGGCGCATGCATGGAGAGCATAGCAGTGCCGCAGTCTACCACTTCTGCGCCCCAGTCCGCCATCATGAAGGCGATGGTGCCGCCGCCGCCCTGATCGACCTTGCCGAGCTCGCCGATCTGCCAGCAGACACCGGCTTCATTGAAAATGGTGCGGATCTTCTGCAGGAATTCCGCATTCGCATCATTGCTGCCGGACTTGCCGCGAGCGCCGCCATACTTGGTAAGATTGATGCCATAGCCGAGGAAGGAGGCATTGTCCTTTTCGGAGACCTCTGCAAACATCGGATCCATGCAGGAGTTCACGTCAGCGGAGAGCATTTCACTGTTTTCCATGGTCTCATAGAAATCAAGGATGGTATCCTTGCCCTGCAGCGAGAGCAGCTTCATGACGAATTTGACGAAATAGGAGGACTCCATGCCCGTATTGCCGTAGGAGCCGATCTCCTCTTTATCGGTCAGGAGTGCCGCCTGAGTCTTGACACCCGGTTTAGCCTGAAGGATCGCTTCAAGGTTCGCATAGGAGCAGACACGGTCATCCTGTCCATAGGAGGCGATGAGGGAGCGGTCGAAGCCGACGTCACGGCTCTTGGTCGCCGGGACGAGCTCGAGCTCCGCCGCGGCAAAGTCTTCCTCTTCGATGCCGTAGGTATCCTTCAGCATCTTCATGAAGACTTCCTTCGGCTTCAGATCTTCTTCGGCATTCGTGCCTGCGATGGCCTGGAGCTGTTCACCCGTGATGCCTTCTGCGAGCGTTTTCTTCATCTGGTCCTGCGCCATGTGAATCAAAAGGTCGGATACGTAGAAGATCGGATCGTCATCCTTGAGACCGATATTGATATCGACCTTCTTGCCGTCCTTCGTGTATACGACGCCGATCAGTGCGAGCGGGATGCAGGTCCACTGGTACTTCTTGATGCCGCCATAGTAGTGTGTGCGGAAATATACGATGCCATCCTGCTCATGCACCGGATTGGCCTTGAGGTCGAGGCGCGGAGAGTCGATGTGGGAACCGACGATCTTGATGCCTGCATGCACCGGTTCTTCCCCGATGACAGCCAGGATCACAGACTTGCCCTTCTGGTTCCAGTACACCTTGTCGCCCGGCTTGAGGGAGTCCATATCATAGACCGGCTTGAAACCGGCGGCCTCTGCCTGACGGATGATCTCATCGGCTGCCAGACGCTCTGTGCGTGCGACGTCCAGGAATGCCTTGTACTTTTCACCATAGTCCATGACAGCCTGACGTTCATCAGCGTCCATGCGCTGCCATACAGACTTGGTTCTGCTATATGTTTCTTTCATCGTAAAGCCTCCTTTAGAGAATGATTATCATGTAAGTATTATATCCTGCATGGAGGGGAATGACAATAGGAAGGTCGAGGTTCAGGGTTCATGGTTCAGGGTTCAGGGTTGTGGTGGCTTCGCCGCGAATATATATGGGGCGATGCCTGAAGACAGCATTCAAGTTACAAGT
>JAJWRZ010000201.1:0-2859 GCA_021633965.1 Dialister sp. | reverse complement strand
AAATCGAAAGTCCTTTTTTGTGTTCATGGAGCTATTATTTCACAGCCCCTTTTTTCTATTCCTGATTCAATTTCCCTTTCAGGTCATGGTCAGTCATCGCGCAGACGCAGGAATCAGACCAGACATTCTCGGCCGTCTCGATCATGTCGATGATCGTATAGATCGGAAGGATGAGCCCCATGATGCCGATCGGCGCGCCGATACCGCTCATGAGGGAAAGCGTCAGGAAGTAGCACCCCATCGGTACGCCTGCATTGCCGACAGCTGCGAGTACTGCGACGATGAGCCATGTGAGCATGGTCGTCATCGAAAGCTCGATCCCCGCATTCTGCATGACGAAGAGCGAAGTGATCAGTATGAAGGCTGCGCATCCGTTCATGTTGATGGTCGTGCAGATCGGAAGTACAAAGCGGGAAACAGCTGGATTCGCCTTTAGATTCTTCTCCGCCGAGGCAAGCGTCACCGGCAGTGTGCCCGCAGAGCTCTTGGTGAAGAGAGCGACTGCAATGGCAGGAGACATTTTCTTGAAAACATCGATCGGATTCAGTCCACGAGCCAGAAGGAAGAGCGGCAGGACAAGGAAGAACTGGATCCCGTTACTTGCCATGATGACGAGCGTGTATTTCCCGAGCGCCCCTACGATGACCCCTGCTTCGATCTGGGCGGAGAGCTGCCCTGCAAAAGCCAGAATGCCGACAGGAAGAATGGCGAGAAGCGCTTTGATCAGCGTAAAGAGAAGCTCCTGAAAACCAAGGATGCCCTTCAGGAGGACTTCGCGATTCTCCGTCTTCGGCATAAAGGCAAGCCCGAGGCCGAAGGAGGCTGCGATCAGCATGACAGCAAGTACATTGCCGGACAGGAATGGCTGCAGAATGTTATTCGGGATGACATTCAAGATGTGGTCATAGTATGTGACCGTTCCCAGCTTCTGCGGCACGCTCGAAGCCCCTGCACTCGCCAGATCCGTCGGCAGATTCCCCGGTGTCACCCAGAGATACATCGCAAGCCCGATACCTGCCGCAAAGACGGTGGTGAGAAGCGTGTAGACGACCGCGTGTGCAAAAATGCGACCGGTTTCCTTCTTGCCGCCGAGTGCAGCCAGTGTAGTGATGACAGCCAGCGCGATCGTCGGTACCGCAATGAACTGGAACAAACGGGTGAATACCGTCGCGATAAAATTAAAGAGCTCATTCAAAGGCTTGATCCCGAGCCAGCCCAGAGCGGCGCCCACGACCAATGCCAGGATCCAGAGAATAAACTGCCGTCCCTGCTTTTTTGTCTGGTGCTCTTTCAGCACGCTCTGTGCTAAGTTTTTGACATCCTCATTTTTATTCATATCATTTCCTCCTATCATTTCCTACTATGGCGATCAATGAAAAAGAGTTCAGAGGCGGGTTCTATGGATGCAGCAAGGCTCGCGAAACATTGCCGCATCAGGCAAGATCTTCATTTCAAACAATAAAAAAAGCCCTTCCTCCCCCATGGGACGAAAGACTCGTGATTCTCACCCAATTTCACCGCTGCGTCACCGCATCGGCCTCTTTAAGTCCAAACAGACTCTGATCCTGTAACGGGAATCCCCGGGAGAGCCTACTTCTTTTCGGTCTCCTGGCTCTGAAACGCACTTCAGCAAAGTTTCTCTGCCCGCTTGCACTGTCCGGACTCGCTAAGAGAAGAAATCCCTGCGTACTCTTTTTCTTCATCGCTTATTGGACATACTATAGCATAGATAAAGGAATGTGTCAAACCTCTGTAAGAAAAATAAGAGAATACAGTGCCCCGGTCTCTATGTCCCCTCGTCAGATGCTCTCTTTTTTCGATCTGCCATTTTTATACTCTACTCTTCCCAACTTTCCTCCACTTATGGTAAGATATGAAAAATAATTTCTTTATTTTTTAGAAAGGAGACGTTCCCTCATGGGTATGCTCAAAGAATTCAAAGACTTTGCCCTCCGCGGCAATGTAGTAGACATGGCAGTCGGTGTAGTCATCGGCGCTGCATTCGGAAAGATCGTTTCTTCTCTGGTCAGCCATGTCATCATGCCTCCTCTGGGCTACCTTCTGGGTGGTATCGATTTCTCCAACCTTTTCATCCCTCTGAGCGATACCCCGGTCTCCACTCTCGCCGAAGCAAAAGAGCTCGGCGTCCCGGTCATCGCATACGGAGAATTCCTGAATGCAGTCATTGATTTCCTGATCATTGCTTTCGTCCTCTTTATCGCCATCAAGCAGATCAACCACTTCTTCCCGAAAGCTCCGCCAAAGGAAATCAGAAAGTGCCCCTATTGCAAAGAAGCGATCGCAGATGATGCGACCCGCTGCCCGCACTGCACGGCACAGCTCTGAGACGCCTCTTTCGCCAGCAAAGGCGGTGTGACAAAAACCTGTATGTTTTGTCACACCGCCTTTTTACATTCGATTTCCCCATGAGACGCCTAAAGCCTCCCCGAAGGGAGGCTTTTTAGAGGTGTTTGGAGTTGTTGAGAAAGATTTGTAACAATGAGTGGAATCATCACGGCCAATGGTGATTTCCTTTTGTTTACGATTCTATATTACCTCACATCGTCCTTATTGTCAAGTATTGTTTATTATTTCCAGAAACAATAATTAACAATCATCCTTCATAAACTTCAAATTCATCCTTACCGGCGCCGCAGACCGGGCATACATAGTCTGCCGGCAGATCTTCAAACTTGGTTCCCGGGGCGATGCCATTGTCCGGATCACCTTTGGCTTCATCGTAAATCCATCCGCATACAGTGCATACATACTTTTTCATAGTCGTTCCCTCCTTTGGGAAAACTCACAGGGAGGCCGCATGTTGGCTTCCCTGCAGGAAGGAAATGCTGGTTCGATCGC
>JAJWRZ010000024.1:0-18932 GCA_021633965.1 Dialister sp. | reverse complement strand
ATACAGGGGATCTGGGAGAAGCCCCATGGAACCATCGAAACCTACTGAGCCGCCAACAAAAAAACGCCCCGCTTCCGAGGGCGTGTTTCTATACCAATTAGTAGTTTTCCGCTTTGATGGCGAAGAAGCTCTGCGGATGGCCGCATACCGGGCATTCTTCCGGTGCTTCTACGGATTCTACGGTGTAGCCACAGTTAGCGCACATCCAAAGTTTCTTTTCGCCTTTCTTGAAGACCTGGCCGTTTTCGACATTAGCCAGCAGCAGCTTATAGCGTGCTTCATGCTGTTTTTCGATCTCGCCGACTTTGGAGAGCAGGAAAGCGATCTGCGGGAAGCCTTCTTTTTCTGCGGTAGCAGCAAATTCCGGATACATGGAAGTCCATTCACCGTTTTCACCGGCAGCAGCCATTTTCAGGTGTTCTGCGGTGGTCTTTTTGAGATCACCGACGAGCCAGAACCACAGTTTGGCATGGGCTTTTTCATTGGCGCCGGTTTCTCTGAAAATATCAGCGATCTGGCGGGAGATGGACGGATCCTTTTCCGCTTCTGCAGCAAACAGGTTGTATTTCACATGAGCCTGGGATTCGCCTGCGAAAGCAGCGCGCAGGTTCTTTTCCGTCTGCGTGCCGGCCAGGCGTTTCATTTCTTCTAATACTTTTGCTTCTTCCATTGTAAAATTCCTCCTTTTACACTCGTAGGACTTGCAATCATAAGAAATCCACATTCTCCCCGGAATGCGGAAGGGGATGAGTGTTCCTCATCTGTAGACAGTATAGATGATTATCGATATTCTGTCAAGAGGAGGGGGGAGCTCTTGGGGGGCTCCGTCCACTGATTATGAATGAGAACTATGCTCGAATTAGAAATGAGAAATTAGAAATGAGAAATGAAGGTGACGGCTTCGCCGCGAGTATATATGGGGCGATGCCCGAAAGTGGTATGCAGACACCAGTGACCAGTCACTAGTCACCAGTCACTAGTCACCAGTCACCAGTCACCAGTCACTAGTCACTCCTAATCCCTAATCCCTAGTCACTAATCCCTAATCCCTGGATTACGCTTTTCCTGATGTACTATTAGATTTCTATAAACCCATTCAAAAAGCGCATGGTTTCAGCTATAATCAATATAAATGATTTTCGAACAATTGAAGGTTTTGTCAAGAAATTTACACAGGCTTTACATTCATAAGATATCATAAAGACATGCGTATGTTTTTGGTAAAACGGAGGACGTTATGTTTAGTCTGGTCAATAAGCATGAAGAGTTTTTTGATTTCCTTGTGACGAATGCGGAGTATTTCCATAAAGGCGCGCTGATGGCGCGTGAGGTGCTGCAGGACCCGACGAAGCTGGAAAAATACTCGAAGGAAGTGAAGAATCTGGAGCATGCGGCGGATCGCGTGACACATGACATTGCGGCGAAGATGCGCCATGTCTTCATCACACCGATCGATCGGGAAGATTTTTTTATGCTGACTTCCACACTCGATGACTGTGTCGATGATATTCAGGATGTCGTGCTTTCCATGAAGCTGTATCATGCGGGCATTGGCTCGAAGCTGCCGGTGCGCATGTCGGATATCCTGGTCGAAATGGCTGAGGAACTGATCGTGCTCTTCCGTCTTTTGAAAGACATCGACAAGAATGAGATCGAGATCGGACAGCGTACCCGCAAGCTGAATCAGCTCGAGAGCGAAGGGGATGCGATCTATCGCCAGTCTATTTCCGATCTCTTCGATGGCAGTCATGATGTCATGGAGATCATTCGCTGGAAGGAAATCATGGAAGCCATGGAGGACACCTGTGATCGGGCAGAAAAAGTGGCGAACCTGATCAAAGAGGTGGTCATGAAATATGCCTGATATGTACCTGGTGGGGCTTGTTATCATTCTGGCACTCTGCTTTGATTTCATCAACGGCTTCCACGATACGGCCAATGCTATCGCGACCTGTGTGGCAACGCGCGCACTCAGCCCGAAGATAGCGATCATGATGTCTGCTTTTTTGAACTTTGTCGGTGCGATGATTTCTACCGGGGTGGCGAAGACCATCGGCGGGGAAATCGTCACCTCACCGCATATGGTCGACTCTGTCGTCCTCATCGCGGCGCTTGCCTCTGCGATTTTCTGGAATTTATTCACATGGCGTATCGGGATGCCGTCCTCGTCATCTCATGCACTGATCGGCGGCGTCATTGGTGCAGTCATCATCTCTTACGGCACAGGTGCGATCCACCTTGCCGGGGTGCTGACGATCGTCATCGGTCTCGTCTGCTCTCCGATCGTTGCTCTTGGCATGGGCTATTTCATCATGACGCTTCTCTATGTTTTTTTCAGAAATGTAGGGAAGTCGCGCGTGAATTACATCTCCCGTCACATCCAGATGGCATCGGCAGCACTCATGGCGTTTTCCCATGGCTCGAATGATGCGCAGAAGTCGATGGGCATCATCACGCTGGCACTGCTGTCGGGCGGCTATATCGGTGCGCTCGAGGTGCCGTGGGAAGTCAAAGTGGCGTGCGCGACGGCGATGTGTGCCGGTACCAGTGTCGGCGGTTGGCGCATCATCCGTACTGTCGGAAATAAAATCTTCCGCATGCAGCCGGTGAATGGCCTGGCGGCAGATCTGAACTCGTCCCTCATCATTTTCTCTGCGACCATGCTGCACCTTCCGGTATCGACCACGCATGTCGTCACCGGCTCCATCATGGGCGTGGGCTGGGCGAAGCGTTTCCGCGCTGTCCACTGGAGTGTCGCCTACCAGATGGTTTCGGCATGGGTCATGACGATCCCGTGTACGGCTGCTGTCGGTGCGCTGGTGTACCTCCTGCTGCGGCATACATTTTAAGGAAAGGCTGCTTCCATCGCTGGCGGTCTTACCTGCATTTTCGTAAGGCTTTGTTATCGTCCTCCTGAAACAGTACGAAACACGGTATCCGAAAGGATGCCGTGTTTTTTTATTTGGGCAGCAGGCGGCAGGAAGATGTCAGATGTCAGAAGTCAGATGTCTGAAATCTGAAGTCTCTTAGTTGCCAATCCTTGCTCCTTTTCTTGTTCCTATAGCATAGAGACGAAATAGCTTCTGCTCATTGCATACGTGATAGTAAAGTAGAAATTTTGATTCATGGATTTTATAACTATAGTGAGACTCCATAGCATAATATGAATTATAGATTATGTAAACATCATCTGATTTACATTGAATAAGTAATTATCATTCAAAGAAAGGGTGCTATAATTGATACTGTTCCCAAAAGAATAGATAAAGGAGGAGCTTCTATGAAAGGAATAGAAAAGGATATTCTATATGCGATAGCCATGCATGGCAGTCATTGAAACATGGAATGTATGGAAAGTATTCCCTGGTGAGAGGTTTCGATTTCTCTCTGAAAATAATGATTTGAGTGGATATTGTGATTGAATCCAAGTTTCCCTATCATCCTGGAAGGTGAAAACCATGTTTCATTTGTTAAAAATTGCTTCCTGCACGCTGCTCGCGGCGAGCATTTCCATGAATGTTTCCGCTAACGAAGTCTTTCATGAGACGGTCAATCAGACGCTTCCATTTTGGAGCGTCATCCCCTTTGTTGTCATGCTGCTCGCGGTGGCCTTTGTTCCTCTGATCAATGGCCTTTGGTGGGCGAAGAACACGAAGTGGGTATCGCTTGGCTGTGCGCTCTTCTTTCTTGTCCCGTTCTCATATGCGTATGGTATTTCAGAAGGAGTCTATCGTCTTTTGGAGTCGATCCTTCTCGATTTCATTCCTTTCATTGTCCTTCTGTATGGTCTGTATGCGACGGCAGGCGGCATCATGATCCATGGCAAGCTCGCCGGGACGCCGCTCATCAATTCGCTGATTCTTTTCGTGGGTACGGTCATGGCAAGCTGGATCGGCACGACGGGCGCGGCTATGCTTTTCATCCGTCCATTGATCCGTGTCAATGAATGGCGCAAGGAAAAGGCGCATGTCATGGTCTTCCTGATCTTCCTCGTGGCGAATATGGGCGGCTGCCTCACACCGCTTGGCGATCCGCCGCTTTTCATGGGCTTCCAGCGCGGTGTGCCTTTCACATGGACGTTTCACCTCTTCCCGATCCTGCTCTTGAATCTCATCCTTGTTTTCGTTGCCTTCTACTTCATTGATCGCCATTACTTCAAGAAAGAGCTGGCTCACGGTCGCCATCCAAGCGATATGCAGCTTCATGATAATTCTCCGCTGATTAAGATTTATGGTAAAAAGAATTTCTTCTACATCCTGCTCATCATCGTGGGCGTCATGGCGAATAACTTCCTGCCGGAAGCCTTCCCGTTCTTTGCGAATGGGGCAGGGATCCCGATCTTTGAAGAAATCGTCTTCCCGTATTCCACTTTGGTAGAGATCATTCTGATCCTTACGGCTGCCCAGCTTTCTATCCATACCACGCCTAAGAATATTCATAAAGAAAACCAGTTCTCCATGAATCCGATCAAAGGGGTCGCTGTTCTCTTCTCCGGCATCTTTGTCACCATGATCCCAGCCCTGGTCCTTCTCGAGACACATGGCGCTTCTCTGGGCATCAACCAGCCATGGCAGATGTTCTGGATCACGGGCGCGCTTTCCTCCTTCTTGGACAATACACCGACATACCTTGTTTTCTTGCAGACGGCAGGGAGCCTCGGGGCAGCGTCCGGGGTCATCACCTCTGTCGGCACCGTGACGCCTGTCATGCTGGAAGCGATCTCTGCGGGAGCTGTCTTCATGGGGGCGAATACGTACATCGGGAATGCCCCGAATTTCATGGTCAAGGCGATCGCGGAAGACAGCCATATCCATATGCCAGGGTTCTTCGCGTATATCGGATGGTCGCTAGAAATTCTCTTCCCTGTATTCATCCTTGATACGCTGCTATTCTTCCTTACGTGGTAGTGACCGGGGACCGGTGATCGAGCGCTTCCTATACGCATCTTCATAAGCCGGGCATCTCCCAACTTCCAAGTCTTTTCGATCTCCCTTTCCTTATCTGTTTATGACCACCGCGGCTCGATCGAGCCGCGGTTTTTGCATGCTATCTATATTTTCAAATATATATCATATATGATACTTCAGACATAACTTATAATCTATAGGATAACACGCGGTATACGTACGCGCTTTCAGAAAGCATAAATCCCAGACTATGATATAGCTTTGAAATGGAGACAAATAAATAATAATCATGTGCGCTAATGATTGGTATAATGAAAAGCATATTTCTCACTCATAATCTTGATGGAAGGTGAAAACTATGCGTCGATCCCTCAAAGCACTTCCGTACGCCATCTTGCTGACTGCGGGGTCTTCTCCCTTGGTATCTGCTCAAGAAGCGGTGCATCAGGCGGTGAATATGTCGCTGCCTCTTTGGAGTATCATTCCTTTTGTCGCATTGCTTCTTTCGGTAGCCCTCGTGCCTTTGGTGAATGGCCTGTGGTGGCGGAAGAATGAAAAATGGGTCGCTCTGTTCTGGAGTGTCGCATTTCTTGTCCCGTTCTCGTATATGTATGGCTGGCAGGAAGGGCTCGAGCGTTTTCTGGAAGCTGTACTGCTGGACTTCGTGCCCTTCATCATACTTTTATTTGGCCTTTTCGCGACAGCGGGGGGCATCATGGTGGACGGACGTCTGGCGGGCACACCGAAGACGAATGCGCTGATCCTTCTTGTCGGGACGCTTATGGCGAGCTGGATCGGTACGACAGGAGCTGCGATGCTGCTCATCCGTCCTTTGATCCGCATCAATGCATGGCGCCGGCATGTTTCGCACATCATGGTTTTCCTGATTTTCCTCGTGGCGAATATGGGCGGGTGTCTTACGCCGCTCGGTGATCCGCCGCTTTTCATGGGATTCCAGCGAGGCGTACCCTTTGCATGGACATTCCAGCTGACGCCGATCCTTCTGGTGAATATGGTCATCCTTTTTGCCATTTTTTACTTGATGGATCGCCATTATTACAAAAAGGATCTGGCGGCAGGACGCATGCCGGAGGAGATCAAGGTGGCAGAAGGCGAGCCGCTGATCCACATTGATGGGAAGCGCAATTTCCTCTACATCGGCATTATCATCATCGGCGTCATCGCCAATGGTTTCCTGCCGGAATATGTACCATTCTTCAAGGATGGGGCAGGGGTAGCAGTCTTTGATGACATCGTATTCCCGTATGCGACGATCGTGGAGATCGCACTGATCCTTCTGGCTTCCTTCCTGTCTCTTCACACTACGCCATATCGTATCCACAAGGCGAATGCTTTTTCCATGGTGCCGATGATCGATGTCGGTATTCTTTTCATCGGCATCTTCATCACCATGATCCCGGCGCTCGTGCTTCTCAAAGTCCATGGCACAGAGCTTGGTATCGATCAGCCGTGGCATATGTTCTGGGTGTGTGGACTCCTGTCCTCCTGTCTGGATAATACCCCGACCTACCTTGTTTTCCTGCAGACTGCGGCGAGCCTTGGCGCGACCGAAGGCATCGCGACCACCGTCGGCACGGTCACTCCGCTCATGCTGGAAGCGATCTCCGCAGGTGCTGTCTTCATGGGTGCCAATACGTATATCGGCAACGCCCCGAATTTCATGATCAAGGCGATCGCGGAAGAGGATGGCATCAAGATGCCCGGCTTCTTCGCGTATATCGGCTGGGCGATACTGATCCTGTACCCGGTATTTATCATCGACACCCTGCTGTTCTATATGTAGGAAATTGGGCGTAGTATGAATGCTGCGCCCTTTTCGCGTTTTTGAATCTGTTGAAACGGACAGTCCATGTTCATGGCCTAGGGATAGGGGTTTCAGGATCAAAGACAGGGAATCTCTGTTTTTCTGCCTCACAGCTTGCCTCAGCCCTAGAACTTGAATTTTTCTATTGCGTTAACGCGCATATCTATGTTACAATAATTTTCGATTTAAATATCACTCATCCAGAGCAGCAGAGGGATTGGCCCAAGGAAGCTGCAGCAACCATTCCGATGGAACCGGTGCTAATTCCAACAGCGCAAGCTGGCAGATGAGAGACTGGACTCTCCCTGCGCGGAGAGCTTTTTTAGTTTTAGGGAAGTACCGATCCTGTGATGGGAGCGGTATTTCCATGGCAAAATGATTTTCCATAGAATCCCATAGTTTTTTGAGGAGGAACACTATGTCCAGAAAAGTTTTATTCACTTCTGAATCTGTGACCGAAGGGCATCCTGATAAGATCTGTGACCAGATCTCGGATGCCATTCTTGATGCGATCTTTGCAGAGGACCCGAATGGCCGTGTCGCTTGTGAGACGACCGTCACCACGGGGCAGGTACATGTCTTCGGTGAGATCACCACCACGGCGCACATTGCTTTCCCGAAAGTCATTCGCGATACCATTCGTGACATCGGCTACACCACATCTGCCTATGGCTTCGATGCTGACAGCGTAGGGATCAATATCGCACTCGATGAGCAGTCTCCGGATATCGCCATGGGCGTCGACAAGTCTCTGGAAGCCAAATCCAATGAAGCCGACCCGTATGATATCGGCGCAGGCGATCAGGGGATGATGTTCGGCTATGCATCGAACGAAACGCCGGAATATCTGCCGATGCCGATCGCACTGGCACACCGTCTGGCACGCCGTCTGGCAGAAGTCAGAAAATCCGGTGAACTGTCCTACCTCCGTCCGGACGGCAAGACGCAGGTCACTGTCGAATATGAAGACGGCAAGCCGGTCCGTGTGGATACCATCGTCATTTCCACGCAGCATGACCCGGATGTCACCCAGGCGAAGATCCATGATGATATGGTGAAACATGTCATCGAACCGACCATCCCGGCCAAATTCCTGCAGGATACAAAGTACTTCATCAATCCGACCGGCCGTTTCGTCATCGGCGGCCCGCAGGGGGATGCCGGTCTTACCGGCCGTAAGATCATCGTCGATACCTATGGCGGCATGGCCCGTCATGGCGGCGGTGCATTCTCCGGCAAGGATCCGACGAAAGTCGACCGTTCTGCAGCGTATGCAGCTCGCTATGTAGCGAAGAATATCGTCGCTGCCGGCATCGCTGACCGTTGCGAGATCCAGCTCGCCTATGCCATCGGCGTCGCACGTCCGGTCTCCATCTTCGTCGATACCTTCGGCACCGGCAAGATCTCCGATGAAGCCATCGTCGCACTCATCCGCAAACATTTCGAACTGCGTCCGGCCGGCATCATCGACATGCTCGATCTCCGCCGCCCGATCTACAAGCAGACTGCGGCATATGGTCACTTCGGCCGCACTGATGTGGACCTCTCGTGGGAACATACCGATAAAGCGGAAGTGCTGAAGAAAGAAGCAGGAATCTGAGAATAACAGGTTTACAGGTGCTGCGAGTGAGTGGTGACTAGGGATTAGTGGCTAGGGATTAGGCTGATGATGCATCTGCCCCCTTCCTCAGGAAGGGGGATGCCCGAAGGGCAGGAGGTTGGCCGAGGGAAATGAGATTTGCGGTTTGAATACCGAAAGCGGGCATCGCCCCGTTTCGTCATCCTGAGCGGCGAGAAACGTCGTATGAGAGATAACGAATGCCAGAACAGCTGCGACCTGAGCCATCGATCTCGGCGAAGCCGCCACCACCATTCCTCATTCCTCATTCAAGCAAAGCGTTCATCCCTGATCCAGAGGCTGCATGCCCCACGGGCTAACCCCAAACCCCTTTCCCTTATATGCTAAAATAGAGAAGACATATTCTCGTGTCTTCTCTTTTTTTGCGCCGAAAGGAGGGCGTCATGCTGATTTCCATCGCCGAGGTGCTGATCAATCGGCCGTCGAAGCACTTGAACCGCACCTTTTCTTACCGGATCCCGGATGCGCTTCTCGGGGAAGCGGATGTGGGCTATCGCTGTGTCGTACCTTTTGCGCGGCGCATGGAGGAGGGGATCATTCTTTCCGTGCGCCGCGTGGAGGAAGAGGAGATTTCCTATCGGCTGCTCTCCATCCGCTCTCTGGTCGATCCATTCCCGTGGTTCACAGAGGAAATGCTTGCGCTCGCGAGGAAGATATCTTCCTATTATATGTGTATGCTGATCGAGGCGCTGCGTCTCTTCTTCATCGACAAGAAAGGCATCCAGACCGAGGCGGAGTATACGATCGATTGGGCGCATGTACCGATGGAGGCAGAGCTGCGCGGGCTCATCGACACTTCGGTGGAGAGCTTATCGGAAAAAGATGCGAAGGTGCTTCTGGCCGATGATTTTCAGAAATCCGTCAAGGCGGGCTACCTCATCCTCCATGAACGGCTTTCTGCTGTCCATAAGGAGCCGCTGGAGAAATGGATCGCGCCGATCGAGGCGCCCGATGAGACCCATAAGCGGCGCAGTCCGAAGCAGGCGCTCCTCTGGCAGGCACTCACGGAAAAAGGACCGATGTCCTGCAAAGAGGCGGCGGAGCAGGGATTTTCTTCGAGCGTCGTGAAGGCTTTCTGCCTTTCTGGCTATGGAAAGCTCTTTTATAAAAGAAAGAAAACGTTTTCTCTGATTGACGAAGAGGGCGGGCGCAAAGACCGTGCGCTGACAGAAGAGCAGCAGCAGGCGGTTTCCGCGATTTCCAAAGCCATCGATGAGGAAACCTTCAAGGGCATCCTCCTGAAGGGGGTGACAGGGAGCGGGAAGACAGAGGTCTATCTCCGCGCTGCTGCCCGCGCGCTGGAGCGGGGCGGATCTGCGCTCATCTTGGTGCCGGAAATCGCGCTGACGAGCCAGATGACCTCCTACTTTGCCTCGCTCTTAGGGGATAAGGTCGTTTTCATTCACAGCGGCCTCAGCAAGGGCGAGCGCTATAACAACCGCCAGCGCATCGCCAATGGCGAGAGTACGATCATCATCGGTTCGCGTTCGGCGATTTTCATGCCTTTCCGTCACCTGAAACTCATCGTCGTCGATGAAGAGTATGATTCCTCGTACAAGCAGGGGGAGACGCCCCGATACAACGGGCGCGACGCGGCCAAGATGATGGGGGAGATCTATCACTGCCCGATCGTCCTCGGCGCAGCGACGCCTTCGATCGCGACGTACTACGCGGCGAAGACGGGGAAGATCGAGTTTCTGGAAATGAAGCATCGCGTTTTTCAGACGAAGCTGCCCGCCATCCGCATCTATGACCTCAAGGGCGACCCCACGGGAGAGGCGCTCTCGCATCCGATGGTGGAAATGCTTCAGCAAACGCTTATGCGGAAACAGAAGTCCATCCTGCTCCTGAACCGCCGCGGTTTCTCGACGACACTCATGTGCGCGGACTGCGGCTATGTCTTCAAGTGCCCGAATTGCGATGTTTCGCTGGTCTATCACAAAGACACGCAGCAGCTGAAATGCCACTACTGCGAGACGGTGCATCCGCTCCCTCATGAATGTCCGAAGTGTCGCAGCCGGAAGATCCTCTACCTCGGGCGTGGTACGCAGCATGTCGAGGAGGATTTGCACGAGGCACTTCCGGAAGCACGCATCCAGCGCTTCGATGTAGACAGTACGCAGAAGAAGAACAGCGCGCGCACCATTCTGGAAAAATTCCGCCGCGGAGATTTCGATATTCTTTTTGGTACGCAGATGGTGGCCAAGGGGCATGATATCCCCGGTGTGCAGACTGTCGGTATCCTCTCGGCCGACGGGCCGCTCAATATGCCGAGCTATCTCGCTTCCGAGCAGACCTTCAATCTCATCACCCAGTGCGCGGGCCGTGCGGGCCGCGGCCGTGAGCAGGGGGAAGTCCTGCTCCAGACGTACAATCCGGATCACTATGTCATCCAGGCGGCGGCCAGGCAGGACTACGAAGGATTCTACCGGCAGGAAATCGAGTACCGACGCCTGCTGCATTACCCGCCCTTTTCCCGTATGATGAAGATCACCTGCTTTCATAAAGAGGAAAAGACGGCGGCAGACAAAGCAAACCGCATCTATCACTGGCTTATGCAGGTGAATGCCCAGCTCGCCGTTCCCATCACCTTCACACCGCCCTTCGATGAGCCGATCAAGAAGGTGCGGAATATGTACTACATTTCCATCCTCATCAAAGGACCGACACTTTCTTCGCTGAAATCTGCCATGAGACAGTCTCCGATTTTTGAAGAAAATGATATAATTATCGATGTAGATCCTATGTAAAATGAGGAACCTTGAGTGACTAGTGACTAGTGACTAGGGATTAGTAACTAGGGATTAGGTTTGCGATATGAGAAAACCGCTAGTTTCAAACCTCCGCGGCGCTTCCATATTTTTATGCGCCGCACCATCCCCGTTGAACCTTCTGAACCTGTTGAACCCGCTGAACCTCTTTCGCACGGAATCAAAGGGCAGCACGCCCCACGGCTAATCCTGAATCCTGAACCCCGAACCCGACAACCCTATCCTAGCCACTATTTTATAACCGAAAGGAATGAACCCATTGTGAGTGAAATTATTACTGCTGGAAATCCGATCCTGAAAGCAGTCGCAGCACCTGTGACGGCTTTCGATAAGAAACTGAAATTTTTAATCCTTGATATGAAGAAGACGCTGTATGAAGCCAACGGCGTGGGTCTGGCAGCGCCGCAGATCGCCGTCTCCAAGCGCATCTTTGTCGCGGATGACGGTGAAAGCGGCTTCGAAGCCTACATCAATCCCGAATGGCAGCCGGACGGTGAGGAGATGGCGACGGACTCAGAGGGCTGTCTCTCCGTGCCAGGCCTCTTCGGGGAAGTGACGCGCTATGCACGCGTCATCGTCCGCTATCAGGATATTCACGGCAAGAAGAAAGTGAAGAAAGCCTCCGGACTTCTGGCACGCTGCATTCAGCATGAGACGGACCATCTGAATGGGATTCTTTTTATTGAAAAAGCCATTTCTCTGCACAAAGGACCAAAAGATGAAGAATAACTATCGTATCGTATTCATGGGCACGCCGGATTTCTGTCTGCCCGCTCTTTCTGCTATGGTGGAACATGGCTATACGCCCATCGCAGCCTATACGCAGCCGGATAAGATCAATGGCCGCGGGAAGAAAATCAATTTTTCTCCGGTGAAAACCTTTGCGATGGCCCACGACATCCCGATCCACCAGCCTCTTTCTTTCAAAGACCCTTCTGAGGTGGAGACACTGAAAGCGCTGAAGCCGGACCTCCTCGTCGTCATCGCGTATGGCCGCATCCTGCCGAAGGCGGTGCTGGATATCCCGACCTATGGGGCGATCAATGTCCATGCTTCGCTCCTTCCGAAGTATCGCGGCGCGGCTCCGATCCAGCGCGTTATCATTGATGGCGAGAAGAAGACTGGCGTCACGATCATGCAGCTCGATCAGGGGATGGATACCGGAAATATCGTGGAAACGGTCGAAATGGATATTCCCCCGCATATGACGGCGGGAGAACTTTTCGATGCGCTTGGGGAAATGGGCGCGAAAGCCCTGATTTCCGTCCTGGATGATCTTCCGGAAAAACTCTCGCGCTCCACACCGCAGGACCATGAAAAAGCCACCTATGCGGAAAAAGTCACGAAAGAGATGGGGGCCATCGACTGGACGAAGGACGCGAAAGTGCTTGACGCACTCATTCGCGGCATGTATCCGAATCCCGGGACGTACACCTTCTTCCGCGGCAAGCGTGTGAAGATCCATCGCGCCAAGGTCAGCGAGGGGGAAAGCCAGAAGGCGCCGGGGATCATCCTTTCTACGAAGGATGGCCTTACCATTGCCTGCGGGAAGGGTGCGCTTACGATTTCCTCTCTGCAGCCGGAAAACCATAAGAGAATGGCGGCCGGCGACTTTGTGAATGGATATCAGGTGAAAGTCAATGACACATTCGACTGCTAAGCCCATACCGTCTGCGCGCCGCCTCGCCTATCAGGCGCTCTATGACGTGCTCGAAAAAGACGCCTACAGCAATATCGTGCTCCAGCGGATCCTCGCGGAGTATCCGCTCAAGGCCGAAGAGGCGCACCTTCTGACGGAGCTCGTCTACGGCGTTCTTCGGAAATACAATCACCTTCTCTGGATCATCGGGAAACTCTCGACACAGAAGGTGAAAAAACTGCATCCGTCCGTGCGGATTCTTCTCGCGATGTCCCTCTACCAGTTGCTCTTTTTGACGCGCATCCCCGCGTCGGCGGCGGTGAATGAGTCTGTCAAGATCGCCAAGAAGGTGACGCATCCGGGCAATGTCCGCTTCGTGAACGGCGTCCTTCGGAATTTCCTCCGTAAAAAAGACAGCTTCCGGATCCCTTCGAGAAAAGAGGATGCGCTCCTCCATGATGCGCTCACCTACAACCAGCCGCGCTGGCTCATCGAAGACTGGCAGAACGCCTGGGGCGTGGAAAAAGCAGATGCCGTCTTCTCTGCTTTCAATGAGATTCCGTCGATGACCATCCGTGTGAATCCTTTGAAACAGTCAGTGTCTGACTTCGAAAGACTCCTCGCAGAACAAGGGATCGAGGCCCAGCCCATTCCCTACCTGCCGGAAGGCTTCACCATCCAAAGCGGTGCGAACCGTTTCTTTGGCACATTTCTGAAAGAAGGGCTCGCCTATGTGCAGTCCGCTTCTTCTATGGTGCCGGCAAAAGTCCTCGCTCCGAAAGCGGGGGAGACGGTCCTCGACATGTGCGCGGCCCCTGGCAGCAAGACCACACAGATGGCAGAAATGATGGGGAATGAAGGCTCGATCGATGCATGGGATCTCTATCCGCACAAGATCGCCCTCATCAAAAAGAATGCGAAGAAGGAAGGCATCACCATCATCCACGCAGGGCCGCGCGATGCGACGAAGCCTATGCCCGCCGTCTATGAGAAATATGATAAGGTCCTTCTCGACGCGCCCTGCTCAGGGCTTGGCGTCCTGTCGCACAAGGTGGAGATCCGCTGGCGCAGGACAAGAGAGGATCTGCAGGAATTTCCGCCCCTGCAGAAGGCCCTCCTCGAAGAGGCGGCCCGGTATGTGAAGAAGGGCGGTACCCTCGTCTATAGTACCTGCACGCTCAATAGCAAGGAAAATGAAGACATCGTGACTGCATTTTTAAGAGATCATCCCGAATTTGCGCTGATCGACTTCCAGCTCGAAGGGCTTGGTGCATCCGAAAAGGGTATGCTCACCATCTGGCCAGATCAAGCACAGAGCGATGGATTCTTCGTGGCGAAATTGAAGAAGCAGTCGGAGGAGTAGGGCGGCATCACCTGTATTTCTTATCCCTTATTGAACGAAAGGAGCCTCTATGGCCTGGAATATCTGGGGACACAGTCTCCCCGAAATGGAAACATGGATCACAAGCCATGGCTTCCCGAAATTTAGAGCCAAGCAGCTGCAGGACTACCTGTATCGCCGCTATATTTTTTCTTTTGACGATATGACCCAGCTGCCGGCGCCGATGCGGGAATGGCTGAAGGAGAATGCCGTACTCGAGAAGCCGGTGATCATGAGCCACATCACATCGAATGACGGCGATACGACCAAGCTCCTCGTGAAGCTCTCAGACGGTTCCCTCGTCGAGACAGTCTGCATGCACCATGTCTATGGGAATTCCATCTGCGTCTCCACGCAGGTGGGCTGTGCGATGGGCTGCATTTTCTGCGCCTCTACCAGAAACGGACTGGAACGGAACCTCACTGCGGGCGAGATCCTTGCTCAGGTCTACGCATTCCGCGAGCTTTTCGATGCGCCCATCCACTCGATCGTCCTGATGGGAGCGGGCGAACCGCTCACGAACTATGATGAAGTGCTCCGCTTCATCCGCCTTGTGAGCGATCCGGGGCTGCTGAATATCAGCCTCAGAAATATCACGCTCTCCACCTGCGGCATCGTGCCTATGATCGATCGACTCGCCGCAGAAGGTCTCCCGATCACGCTTGCGATCTCCCTCCATGCGCCGAATGACACGATCCGCAACCGAATCCTGCCATCGAGCCGTCATTTCAAGATCGAAGATGTCGTCGCAGCTGCGCACCGGTACTTCAAGAAGACGGGCCGCCGCGTGACCTTCGAGTACATCCTTATCAAGGATGTGAATGCGTCCCGCGAAAATGCGGAAGAGCTCTGCCGCCTTGTGGGGAAGATGAACTGCCATTTCAATCTCATCCCGATCAATGGCACCGAGCATATCAAGCTGTATCCGCCGAGCTGGAAGGATGTCAAGATCTTTCAGGAGATCCTGGAAAAACACGGCAAGAGCACGACCGTCCGCCGGCAGATGGGCGACGAGATCCAGGCTGCCTGCGGACAGCTGAAGCGGAGATACCTGGAGAAGAAGTGACTGGGGACTAGTAGCTAGGGATTAGGGATTAGGAAAGTCCCTCCAGCTGAGCAGACCCTTGGAGAAGGGTCGCGCCAAAGGCGCCGGATAGATGTGCCCCAAAGGGGCACCCTTCTACGTACAGGTATAAAATATATGTGAGACTACTTTCCCTGACTTCCCTCCCGCGCCAGTGTCAGCCGAATATGTAAGGAAACGCTGATTCAATCAAAAAGCGCCTAGAAATCCGCTGATTTCTAGGCGCTTTTTATGTGTCTTTCAAGACAGTCTGATGTCTCCTAGTCTCCTAGTCTCCTAGTCTCCTGGTCCCCTAGTCACTTGAGTCCCCTAATCCCTAGCTACTAATCCCTAGCTACCAGCTACTAGCTACCAGTCACTAGCCACCAGTTACTAGTCACTCATTCGCCGAACATCTTTGAAAGCGGGTTATTCGTAAAGACATCCGCTTCATTGATATAGCGGCGCACCATTTCCACGGACTTGTGACGGGTCTGTTTCATGATGAGACGCTCCTCGATGCCGTGAAGCGCCGCATACGTGGCGAAGCCGTGGCGCAGGCTGTGCGCGCCATAGAGCGTGGGGTCAAGACCGATTAGTTCGGCATATTTTTTGACGAGGAGATTCACCGTATTTTCACTGAGATGCGTCGAAGCGACCTTGCCATTTTTCAGGATCTTCCTGAAGATCGGGCCGTTATGGATATCAGCGGCCTTCAGCCAGTCATAGAGCGCACGGATGCCGTCCATTTCTTCAGGTACATTCTTCAGATGGGGGATGCCGACCTGCTGTCCTTCGCCCCGCTGGTCCGTCTTCGAGCGTTTGATGTGAAGGACGATGCCCTGCGGAAATTTTCTGATATCTTCCATCGTGAGAGAGACGAGCTCGCTTCTGCGGAAAGCCCCCATGAAGCCGATGAGGAGGATCGCACGGTCGCGCAGGCCGTGAAGCGTTCGGAGATCCATGCGGGAGATCATTTCCTGAAGCTCTTCAAAATACACCGGCGTTTTTCCCTTTTGCAGCATGCCTTTCTGCCGCATGAGGCCGATCAGTGCTTCTCGTACGATCCACGCTTTTGCGGGATTCTCCTTCGTGAGGCCGGCCGCATTGAAGTTCTCTGACAGAGCGGAAATGCGGCGGCGGATGGTCGCCGTTTTCGCATAGTCCGCCAGATCATTGATATAGTTCACGATCGTTTCCGGTGTGCTCGGGAACGATTCTTTTTTATGGTACGAGCACCAGTCGCAGAAGTCATTCCAGTCCGACTCATAGGCGTCGATGGTATGCTCTGATTTCGTTTCCGACAGTGCGAGAAGGCTCTTGTCGGAGAGTGCATCGTCATGGGTGCGTTTTGAGAAATCACGGATATAGAAATGGGAGGACATGGGGGCGGCCTTTCTGGGAAATGAATGCAGGAAACGGCGAAAGATACTTGTATGACGCCATAAATGGAAAGAGGAATCTTTCATTGTATGTTATTATAGCATGGCACATGCCGGAATGGTGCGCTTCTCCCTGGAAGGGCATTTGTGCGGCCTTGAAAGCGGTGTCAAGCCGTTTTCGTGGCTCCCTATGACCGGTCCCGCCTTCGAAACACGTGCCGCTTCCTTCCGCAGGGAGAAAACGGAGCCATGCCGCCAAAGGGCGATCTTCCCGGGCTGACCTTGTATCTCGACTCTTGTTTATTAAAGTTCGCTAAATAAAAACACTGATTTCATTTGACTTACCACCTCTGAAATGGTAATCTAAACTTAATGTAGAAATGGCTTGCCATTATTATTTATATCAGGGGGTCTTTAGAAAAATGGATGTACTTCACTTGTTTCATGCCGGCGGTTTCATGATGTATCCGCTGCTTCTTTGCTCTATCATCGTTGTCACGATCTTCATCGAGCGTTTCCGCTTCTATCACGCGAACCGGTCGAATATCGAAAAGCTCACGAAGGAGATCCCGGAACTCCTGGCAGCCAATGATCAGGAAGGGCTGAAAGCGGCGCTCAAGGCCGATGGCGGCATTCCTGCCGGTATCATTCTGGCCGGCGCTGAGCAGCTCTCTTCCAAGGCGAACCAGACTGCCATTCTGGAAGGCGCAGCTTCTCATGCCGCAGGCGTCTTGAAGTCGTACCTGAACTATCTTGATGTCATCGTCACCCTGTCCCCGCTGATGGGGCTTCTTGGCACCGTCATCGGTATGATCGGCTCCTTCAATGTCCTTTCGGTCGCAGAAGGCCAGCCATTCGCCATCACCGGTGGCGTCGCAGAAGCACTCGTCTGCACCGCATCCGGTCTTTTCGTTGCCATCATCGCCCTTATCGCCTACACCTACCTTTCGCAGCAGGTATCGAACTTCGTTTCCCAGATGGAAAAATTGGGCTCCCTGTATTTGGCAATCGTAGAGGCGGATCAGAAATGAAACTTGAATCAATGAATGTAGAGAAGAAGCCGAAGATCATGATCATCCCGATGATCGATATCATCTTCTTCCTTCTGGTCTTCTTCATGATGTCCATGCTGACGATGGTGGTGCAGAAATCGATCAATCTGAATCTGCCGCAGACCGCCAGTGCGCAGATCGACCTGCAGAAAACACTGCCGATCAGCGTGACATCCGACGGTACCATCTATGTCGAGCAGGAGAAGATCCCGAAGGACTCCTTCAAGAAACGCATGGAGATCGAAAAGAACAGAAATCCCGATATCTCTATCGTCCTGCGTGCGGATGAAAAATCGGAGCATGGTGACTTCGTTTTTGTCTTAGACCAGCTGAAATCCGTCGGGATCTCCAAGATCGGCATTGCCACTGCCTCCAAAGGGCAGTCAGACTAAAGGGGTGGTGTGATGCGTACTTTCAAGTACCGATGGTCCTCTGCTCTGGGTACCTCGCTTGCCTGTCACGTCGTCGCCTTGGGGCTCATCACGGGCTTCATGCTGCTCTTCCCGGCATCTCCTGTGAATAAAGGACCCATCGAAGTCGACCTCGTCACGATGAGCGGCGGCGGTGGCGGTGGCGGCGGTGGAAACGGGGGAGAAACACCGCAGGAAGAAAAACTCCCCGAAATCAAAGAAGCAAAAGCCACACCGACAGCTCCGCCTCCCGTCAAGACCGAACCGGATCTCGAAGCAGAAAATGATGTCCACGAAGTCGCTCCGGCGCCATCAGAAGATACCTCCTCTGCCGCAGACACCCATTCAGGGGACAGCACTTCAGAGGGGAGCACCTCTTCCGGCACCGGTGGTGGGACCGGCGGTGGGAACGGTACAGGGAATGGCCCCGGCGATGGCAGTGGGGAAGGTCCCGGCTCCGGCTCCGGTTCCGGCGGTGGGAATGGCTCCGGTTATGGCAGTGGAAATGGAGACGGCGCCGGTCCCGGAGATGGCGTCACCATGGGACCGCAGCTTTTGAGCAATCCGGCGCCTGCCTATCCGGAATCCTGCCGCAAAGCGAATATTTCCGGTACGACGGTCGTAGGTCTCACCATTTCGAGCGATGGCAGCGTCTCGAGCGCATGGGTCGTTTCCTCTTCCGGGAATGGCACCCTTGACAGCGCCGCCGTCAATGCCGTCTATGGCTGGCAGTTCGTCCCTGCCAAACAGAATGGCGTGGCGATCACCTGTAATTCACAGGTACCGGTCACATTCAATCTGAGATAATGAAAAAGGGGCTGTGAAGAAATGAATCCTCATTTCTTCACAGCCCCTTTTTACTT
>JAJWRZ010000200.1:0-2884 GCA_021633965.1 Dialister sp. | reverse complement strand
CGGTGCCACGACCGGTGATGGTGAATACGTCTTCGACTGGCATCAGGAATGGTTTATCGGTGTCACGTTCCGGGGTTGGGATGTAGTCATCTACCGCCTGCATCAGATCGCGGATCTTCTGTTCATCTTCCGGATTGCCGTTGAGAGCGCCGAGAGCGGAGCCAACGATAATCGGGGTGTCATCGCCTGGATAGTCATAGGAAGAGAGGAGGTCTCTGATTTCCATTTCTACGAGGTCGATCAGTTCCGGATCGTCGACCTGGTCAGCTTTGTTCAGGAATACAACGATAGCCGGTACACCGACCTGTTTAGCCAGGAGGATGTGTTCACGGGTCTGCGGCATCGGGCCGTCAGCTGCGGATACGACGAGGATAGCGCCGTCCATCTGTGCTGCGCCGGTGATCATGTTCTTGACATAGTCAGCATGCCCTGGGCAGTCTACGTGTGCGTAGTGACGGGTAGCGGTTTCATATTCTACAGTGGAGGTATTGATGGTGATACCACGAGCTCTTTCTTCCGGTGCTTTATCGATGGAAGCGTAGTCGAGGAAGTTTGCTTTGCCTTCTTCAGCCAGAACTTTGGTGATAGCAGCGGTCAGGGTCGTTTTACCATGATCGACATGGCCGATGGTGCCAATGTTAACATGCGGTTTCGTTCTTTCGTAATGTGCTTTTGCCATTTCTTTTCTTCTCCTTTTACAAAAAAGAATATGCAAAATATTTTTGCGCTTTATTTATTATACATGCAAAGTCAATGAGATACAAGGAAAATGTAGAACGTTTGACAGAGAGAATCGGGGAAAATGAGGGGTTCAGGGTTAGCCCCGGGGGGCGGGGTGCCCTTTGATTCCGTTTGAAAGCTTCGCTTGAATGAGAAATTAGAAATGAGAAATGAGAAATGGTGGTGCGGCGCATAAAAAGCAGAAGCGCCGCGGAGTTTTGATAGCGCTTCGCGCGCATCGTCATCTCGAGCGAAGTCGAGAGATCTTCCCTGCAGAGCGGTCAGTGTACCCATTGCGCTATTTCAATCACCGCTTGCTCCTAATCCCTAGCCACTCATCCCTGCTTTCAAACTTCAGGGTTAGCCCACGGGGCGTATCGCCCTTTGATTGCGTACGAAAGAAATTCAGCGGGTTCTATAGGTTAAAGAGGTTCAGCGGGGGTGGTGCGGCGCATAAAAATCAAAAGCGCCGCGGAGGTTTGAATCTAGCGGTGTTCTCGTATCGCAACCTAATCCCCAGCTACTAATCCCTAGCTACCAGTCACCAATCACCAGTCACCAGTCACTAGTCACTAGTCACTAGTCACCAGTCCCTGATCCCCCATCCATGCATGAAAAAAGAGCTCTCTTTCGAGAACTCTTATTTTCGTGGTTTGGTGGCGGCTCAGAGATTTGAACTCCGGACACAGCGGGTATGAACCGCTTGCTCTAGCCAACTGAGCTAAGCCGCCATATGGAGCTGATAACCAGGATTGAACTGGTGACCTTATCCTTACCAAGGATACGCTCTACCGACTGAGCTATATCAGCATATATAACGATATATGGGAAATAATAAGCATGGTTGCGGGGGCAGGACTTGAACCTGCGGCCTTCGGGTTATGAGCCCGACGAGCTACCAACTGCTCCACCCCGCGATAGTGATGGTGGGCGGAATAGGATTCGAACCTATGAAGGCAAAGCCGGCAGATTTACAGTCTGCTCCCTTTAACCACTCGGGAATCCGCCCATATGGAGCTGGCAATAGGACTTGAACCTACGACCTACTGATTACAAATCAGTTGCTCTACCAACTGAGCTACGCCAGCACGTAAGCGACTTGATTATCATATCATCGATTTAGGTTTTTGTCAAGGACTTTTTTCAAACTTTTTTCGAACCTCGCGGCTCGTTTTGAAGTTTCGTAGGAGTGTCCTCATCACGGTTATAGATTATAGCATGGACGCATGCGTCTGTCTAGTGGTTTTTTGAAAAAATTTTAAAATGGTCCAGGGTTATCCCACGGGGCGGCTTCGCCCACTGATTGCGTGCGAAAGAGGTTCAGCAGGTTCAATGGGTCCAACGGGTTCAATGGGGGTGGTGCGGCGCATAAAAATCAGAAGCGCCGCGGAAGTTTGAACTAGCGGTGTTCTCGTATCGCAACCTAATCCCTAGCTACTAATCCCTAGCTACCAGTCACTAGTCACCACTACTCCCCTTCAAACTCCGAGGTGCGCGCCGCGAGCGGCGTGTCTTCTGTCACGTCACGATTCAGAACTTTTTTCGCGCCTTTCAAAAATTTGGGGCGCGGAATCAAAACGATATGCCCGCAACCACAGCACTTGATGCGCATGTCGCTGCCCAGCTGCAGGACTTCCCATTCCTGGCTGCCGCAGGGATGTTTCTTTTTCATCTGTACGATGTCGCCGATGCGAAACTGGATGAATTTCATAGTGAGTCTCCTTGTTTATGTTTTTTACCTATTATATAAGGAAAGAGGATTGGGTTCAAGGTGCGGGGTTCGCCTCTGGGGCGTACTGCCCCTTGATTCCGTTTGAAAGCTTCGCTTGAATGAGAAATTAGAAATTAGAAATGAGAAATGGTGGTGCGGCGCACAAAATTTAGAAGCGCCGGGGAGTTTTGATAGCGCTTCGCGCCGTCGTCATCTCGAGCGTAGTCGAGAGATCTCTCTTGCAGAACGGTCAGCGCACCATTTGCACTATTTCAATCACCGCTTGCTTCTAATCCCTAATCCCTAATCCCTAGCTACCAGTCACCAGTGACCAGTCCCTAGTCACTAGTATAGCAATTTGTTAACTTCTGGACTTTGTAAGAAGTGGTGGAATATCCTGGCTCCCCATCGGGGGAGCTGCCCGAAGGGCTGAGGGGGCTACGTAGCGGTATT
>JAJWRZ010000199.1:0-2889 GCA_021633965.1 Dialister sp. | reverse complement strand
TCTGAACCTCTTTCCCAATGAAATCAAAGGGCAACTCGCCCGATGAGCTAACCCTTAAACCCTCTTACTTCGTCCCGAAGATGCGGTCGCCGGCATCGCCAAGGCCCGGGAGGATGTATTTCTTTTCATTCAGCTGACGGTCGAGGGAGGCGGTATAGATCGGAACGTCCGGATGCGCCTGGTTCACGACCTCGACACCTTCCGGGGCAGCGACGAGACACATGAATTTGATATTCTTGACGCCTTTTTCTTTCATCATGTCGATGGCTGCGACGGCGCTGCCTCCGGTAGCGAGCATCGGATCGACGAGGATGAAGTCACGATTTTCCACATCCGGGAGCTTGCAATAGTATTCGATCGGCTTGGCGGTGACGGGATCGCGGTAGAGGCCGATGACGCCGATGCGGGCAGACGGCATGAGTTCGGTGAGGCCTTCCACCATGCCGAAGCCGGCGCGCAGGATCGGGACGATGCCGAGCTTCTTGCCGGCGACCTGTTTTCCTGTCGCTTTTTCGAGCGGTGTCTCGATAGCGACATCTTCGAGCGGCAGATCGCGGGTGAGCTCATAGCCCATCAGGAGCGTGATCTCCTGCAGCAGACGGCGGAACTCACCGGAGCTGGTTTCTTTCTTTCTCATAATGGTCAGCTTGTGCTGGATCAGCGGATGATCAATGACATGGATATGCATAATGGCCTCCTCAAGGAAATACAGAGTGAATAGGAAGTAGCGATTTTTGCTTTTCTCATTGTAGCACAAATGAGAGAGGTTTGGGGGAGGGACGGCCCTTTGACCCTGAATGAAAGCTTTGCTCGAATGAGAAATTAGGAATGAAGGTGGCGGCTTCGCCGAGATTGATGACGAGGTCGCAGCTGTTCTGGCATTCATTATCTCACATTCGACGTTTCTCGCGGCGCAGGATGACGAAACGGGGCGATGCCCAAGGGACGGAGGATAGAAGTCATAGGTCTGATGTCTCCTAGTCTAATCCCTAGCTACTCATCCCTGCTTTCAAACTTCAGGGCACGCCCCACGAGCGAACCCTGTTTTCTTAAACCTTTCTTTAATGACAATTTCCGAAGAATGTTGTAAAATGAAAGACAGTATGACAGAAATGAATTTTTATACCTTTATATATAGTTTGAGGTCCATATAGCTCCAAGTAAAGAAAAGAGGAATCGTATGAAATCCAATAAACTGACATCCCTTCTCTGCGCACTGGCTCTGACAGGGGCGGTGATGCCGCTTTCTATGGCAGAGGCGGCAGAGCCGGCTCTGCCAGCTCCGGCAGCCGCCCAGGAAGCACCTGCTGAAGGTGTGAACTACACCGATGCCCTGATGAAGGGACTTTCTCTGACGCTTCCTGATGTCCAGAGTGCGGTCGAGTCAGGCACGTTCAAGAATCTTTCACCAGAAGCGCCTAAGCCTGCAGAGCCGGAGCCCGCTCCGCTGCCCGAACCGGAACCGGAGCCCGAGCCCGAGCCGGAACCCGAACCTGCGCCTGCCCCGGCACCGGCGGCGAAGTATACCGCAGATCAGGGGAGTGCAGCCGCCGAGATCGGATCCGATGGTGCGTATGACGGCATGACCTACAGCTCGGACAAAGCAGATGAGAATGCGCTTCGCGTCTCCATGGCATACATCACCGCGAAGGGCGATACCATCACGAAGTCCGGTGACACCTCGAGTGCAGAAAACAGTGATCTTTACGGGATGAATGCGGCGCTGCTCGTGACCCATGGCGGACACGGGGCTTTCACGGATGCGAAGATTTCCAGCACAGGAAACGGCGCGACGGGTGCCTATGGCTACAGCAAGGGCACGTACATCAACCTGACGAATGCAGAGATCTCCACCACGGGCGCGCAGGCTTCCGGCATCGAAGTCTCCCAGCGTGCGATGATGAAGGTAGAGGCATCTACGGTCACTACCACCGGAGATCAGTCGCCGGCGATCCGCATCTCTCAAAACGGCGGCATCCTTCTCACCGAAAACTCCGACTTTACCGCTTCCGGCGCGAATGCACACGGCATCTATACCCAGGGCGATGTGACCGTCACAGGCGGGACTGTCAAGGCGGAAAAGACCAAGGCGGCCGTCATCAAGAATATCAGCTCCATCACTCTCGATGGAGCGACGCTCGAAGGCAATGAGACCGGCTCGCTTCCTTACAATATCGTCATGTACTCGGATGCCGACGCGATCGGTGTCACGGGGACGCAGCAGTTCGAGGCGAATCATGCAAGCCTCATCTCTCATAAGGGCGGCATGTTCTATGTGACCGGCACCCACTGCCGCATCACGCTGAAGGACACCACGCTCACGCAGGATGAAGCATCGCCTGTCTTCACCATCACAGGCAATGACGGCGGCTACGGCTGGGGCGATGCGGGCGCGAACGGCGGTCACGCGGAAGTCATCCTGTCGCAGCAGATCCTGAATGGCGATATTCTCCTCGATACCATCTCGGATATCAATCTCAATATCAAAGACCAGTCCACCTGGACCGGTGCGATCACCATCGCTCCGAATGCCCAGGAGGGCGCTCCGTACAAGACCAATGCTGATGTCTTCATTGCGGAAGGCTCTACATGGAACCTGACCGCAGACTCTCAGATCACCAGCCTCTTCAATCTGGGCACGATCCATTACAACGGACACACCATCACACTTGCCGATGGGACGGTCATGAAGGAATAAATTGACAGAAATAGAAGATCACGCAGTGCGAGGTAGTCGCATGGCGTGATTTTTTATTTGAGACTGAAGTTTGAAAGCAGGAATGAGTGGCTAGGAATTGGGAGCCTCGAGTGACTAGTGACTAGTGACTAGTGATTGGGTTTCTTCGGCATCGTCATCCCGAGCGCAGCCGAGGGATCTCTACTGCCCTG
>JAJWRZ010000023.1:0-19083 GCA_021633965.1 Dialister sp. | reverse complement strand
TTCCTAATTCGAGCAGAGCTTTCATCCACAATCAAGGGACACGCCCCTTTGGCTAACCCTAGAATTTAAAGCTCCAATCGCTGCCGATGTAACTGTCGTGATTACTATTATACCACGATGAGAGACCGACGCGCGAATTCAAATCATAATGGAAGCCCAAACTCTTTTCCTCATTATTCACTCCCATGGTCGCAGTCAGCATGAAATCATTGAAGAGGTACTTCCCGATCTTGATGTAGTAGTAGCTGTCATTGTTATCATCGATGTTGTCATAGTAGTCTGTCAGGTTCGACGTGATGCTGATGAGGTCAAGTCCGATCTTATCTGCGAGGAAGTCCTGCATTGTATTTCCGAAGAGCATGGTGAGGCCGGCATTGAAGAGCGCCCCCTGCATCGAGCCATCCTTATCCTTGGTCGGATCCTGATGGAGCGTCAGCAGCATGATGATCTGCGAATCATTCAGTGCGGGATCACTGTGGAAGGTCGTCTTCATATCACCGGGCAGTCCATCCAGCTCGGCTTTGATATTGTAATGACCGACCTTGGTATCGGCACGCGCATGGATGACAGGCAGGAAGGAGCCGGGGGTACCGCCCCAGACAGCATTGGCCTGATCGATCTTGAATTCCGTGGTATTGATCTTGACCGTTCCTTTTTCTACATTCACGCGGCCCGTCATGATCGGTTCACGGAAATGGCCCATCATCGAAATATTTCCTTTGATCATGAGGTCATAGAGCGAGCTGCTGTAGAGCCGTACATTGTCTCCGATGGCTATGTCGATCTTCGTCAGAAAATTGGCCGACGACTCACCGCTCTCCGCAAGGAGAGCGAGCGGCACTTCGCAGGTCGCATTGTGGATAGAGATCTTGCCAGTGACACCGAGCTGATCCATGAATTCACCCAGTGAAAGGTCAGCATCGACCGCCCCTTTGTAATAGGCAGAGTCGATGGAAGGGGTATGCATATGCACTTCCCCATCATAATGCGTGATCGCCTTTTCTTTCCAGTCGGCAGAGCCCTTCGCAGTGACGCCGCCGCCGCCGAAGGAGGCACTGCCATCAAATGTCACGCGATGTCCATCAAATCGTAAGGACAGATCAATCGGCTGAATGACTTCATTCATGGTCATAAGACCGAGCGCCCCATTCTTTGCTGTGATGCTGCCCTTAAGCTCCGGGTCACGATAGTCACCGACAAGCTGTACATGCCCCTTGATCGGGCCGCTCGCACTCGTCACGGCTTTACCGAAGAGAGCCAGAATATTCATATCTGCCTGATCGAGATTGAAATCAACAGAAAGCGGCACTGCCTCATCGGTGGTGCTGCCGGTGAAAAGATTGCCGGGGAGTATGCCCTTGGCACTTGCACGATAGTTTCCCTTCGATACCAGTGCATTTTGCAGCGTCACGACATTGCTCTTGGCATTCGCCATCAGAGAGAAGCTGTCAAAGCTGATTTCTCCGTAGCTCGGATGCTCGATACCGATCGAGATGTCTGCTTCCGGCGACGTCTTATTTCCGCTGAGAACGACTCCGGCCGTCAGACGACCGCCCATCCGTATGTCATTTCGTCCCAATACCTGCGGCAGCCAGGACATCTCCATGTCTTTGGCTGCGAGCTGGATGGCGAGCTCCCCATCGCTATTCATAGAGCCTTCAGCAGCGAGCAGTCCATCTCCTACAGGAAGATGAAACTTACGGATCGACAGCGCCCCATTCATGTAGGAGAAATCGATCGCTCCCTGACCGACAGGTGTATCCCCCAGATGCCCTCCCAGGAAATCTGCTTTAAAGTCGATGCTGGGATTCTCCAGTGTCCCTCCGATCTGCATGCCGCCATTGACAGCGCCATCCACAGCGGACTCAGGCAGCTTGAAAAGACGCATGATCTCCTTGATATTCCATTCCTTAAATCGAAGGAACCCCTGCAGCGCATGGGAGTCCATGTGATAGCTGCCTCTCCATTCGAAATGGCCATTCTTCTGGTTGAATATACCGTCATCAAGGCTTACGACATGGTTCTGATAATAGATACCGGCAGATGCCATATAAATGGCAGTGCCTCCTACAGAGATCTGCCTGGAGGAGATCGTCCCTTCAAAGACCGGATCTTCCATCGTTCCGGATACATGCCCGCGCATATTGACCTTGCCGTCTGCGCCGCGTCCCGGAAGCATCCGCGAAAGGCTGATGTCATTGAGTGACACATCCATATCGATCATATCCGGCTTCACCGTACCGCTCACGATGGCTGTACCATCGTAGATATAGGCGAGGCCGTTTTTCAGGGTGATGTCATTTCCATCATAGGTATATTCGCCGGAGACGCTCTGGAAAAGCTCACCCATGACCGAACCGTCGAAGGCCAGAAAATCGCCTTTCACCTGTGGCGCTTCCATCGTGCCAGTGACGGTCATTGTATTTTCGACCCAGCCCGTCACCGGGTAGTCCTCTCCGGCAAGTGCAAGCAGTTTCTCGATGCGTGTCTTGTCGGTATCGATGGTGAGTGAGAGAGGGTGCGGTGCAAAGAGACCGACGGTCCCCTTCACGATATGCTTGCCGTCCGGCCCTTCCCAGCGAAGCGAGGTGATAGTCGCCAGCTGATCTCCCAGCGATACATGTCCTTCGATACGGTCAAAGGAGATGCCACGGATCTCCCCATCCTGCGCTGTGAAGTCTGCCGCGCCGTATGGATCCTCTCTGCTCCCGCTGACTACGAACCGGCCGGAGAGACGTCCGGCCATATCCATTCCCGAAAGGCCGGAAAGCGCAGAAAGGTCGATGGACGATACCTCGCCCGAGAGCGAGAGAGATGGCCCATATGTCCCCTTCACGGTGAATGCGCCTTCGCCAGATGTGCCAGTCAGATACGCGATATCCATCACGCCGCCGCGTGAAGTCGCCTCCCCCGAGAGGGTATCCATGGACATCCCATCATACGAAAGATCCATGCCATAGAAAACGCCATGCCAGTCACCATCCCGGTAACTGCCAAAGCCGGAAACCTTGCCGGCTGCCATATTCTCATACGAAAGACCCGCGCCATCCATTTCTCCGGAAGCCATTTCCAGAGACAGTGCGCCTTCCTTATAGGTGCCCTTCGCCTTCCCCGATCCGCTCACAATGCCGGAAGCGGAAATCCCGACCGGAAGAGAAGAAAGGTCGATATGCTCTCCGGCTGCTTCGCCTTCGAAGGCCCCGCTTGTCATAGTATATGAGCCTTCGCCGATCAGAAGACCGCCCGCCATCTGTGCCTTCAGATAGGGGATCGAGATCCGATCCTCTCCGTAAACAAAGCGCACATTCGCCTCTTTGACAAAAAGATCCTCATATTGCCCATCCTTCACATGGGCTTCGCCGGACACGAAAGGATCTCCCATCGTCCCCGAAATATCTACGCTGCCGGAAACAACTCCGGTGGCGCCTTTCTCAGGCAGCAGCTCTTCCGCCTTGATATCCTTCAGCGTCACATGTCCCATCAGGATCGGATCGTCCACGTCAAAAAGGACCTTCGCATCCCCGGTGAATGTCTGCCCATTGACCTTTACGGCTGCTTCGGTGATGACAGCTTCACCATTTTCAATATCAAAAAAGGCTGCTCCGTCAGCCAGAATAAAATGATCATAGCGAAGAGCAGCATCTTTGATAGAGCCTTGGACATGATAAGCGACAGCGCCATCACTTTTCCAGATCTTGGCGCTGGTCACCTGTCCTGTCCCTTTGTCTATATCAAGTTTTGAAGAAATCTGTGGGAACTGCTCTAAGAGCGGCTTCAACGAGGTCAGGGAAACCGGATCCGTTTCCAGACTGATTTCCATGTTATTCGTATTCGTGTACTTCAGGTCCCCTGTGAAATGGCTGTCAAATGCCTCACCCGCAAAAGAGCCTGTGATCGTACCCTTGCTGTCCCAGCCGAGCGTGCCTCCCAGCGAAGTGAAATCATACGAACCGATATCAGGTGCAGAGATGGAAGCCTTCCCGTCCTTCACGATGACCTGTCCTGTGAAAGTACCGTTGTCCGAAGAGTCCGATGGTTTTAGAATCTTCTCTACATTCCACAGTCCATCTTCCGTCTTGGCGAGATGGACCTCCGGATCCTCAATAGTCACCGTCTTTACGACATCAGCGATGCCTCCGTCTTTGAAAGCATAGTTATACAGCGCAGAAGCAGACCATCCGATCGCCAAAGAGGGCGACTTGAACACAACCTCTCCTTTCGCGTCCTTCAGCTCCAGGTCGGTGAAGGAAAGGTCATAGTTCGGATCCAGATCCATCATGGTCCACGTCAGGGTGCCATTGATGCGCTCCCCTGCCGCGTCTTTGATGACAGGTTCCAGATTCTGTGTGATGATCGGACGGATCAGCAGATAAATGATACAGAGCATGATGAAAATAAATGCTGCGATACCATTGATCCACCATTTGATTCTGCTAGCCAAGGTATTATCTCCAAAGAAAAATATATAAAAACAGATTCAGGCTGCCCTCATACAGCTGAAAGGCAACCGTCTCTATAGAGCCAAAACGGAACGCGATGGCCGGATCACAAATCGCTTCTGATCCCGGCTACTGATCCCCACCCCGAGATCAGGCTTTTGCAAATTCCGGGTGAATGACAGCCGGTACGCCCATTGCATGTTCTAGTGTAGCAAGACCGATGTTGTAGTTGTAGAGCGCGGTGATGTAGTTCGTTCTCGCAGTATTGAGGGCGAGTTCTGCATCGAGGACATCCAGGTTGATGCCGACGCCGCTGCTGTAGCGGACCGTTGCGATCTTATAGGCTTCTTCTGCCTGAGCGACCGATGCTTCGGCAGCGCGGATCTGTTCTTTATAAGAGAGAACATTCAGGTAGTCCTGACGGACTTCCAGCTCAATCTTTTCTCTCGCCTGCAGGAGCGTTTCCTGTGCCGTCTTGACAGCGGCATCCGCTTTCTTCACCGATGCCTGGGTAGCGCCGCCATCCCAAAGCGACCAGGAAAGCCCGCCCTGGACAGCCCAGTCATCTTTATCGACCGCCGTCACGCTGGCTTCCTTCCAGCTGTATCCGCCGCCGACGCTGACTGTCGGGAGATAGCCTGCCTTTGCAGAGCGAAGAGAGGCCTCAGCTGCCCTTACACCATAGTCTGCTTCGACGAGTTCCCAGCGGTATTTCTGCGCCATCAGAATGGCCTGTTCCATGGTGAGGTCAAATTCCGGTTCCGGGAAATTCTTATCCAGCGGGTTCAGCGTCGTATTCATCGGGACACGCATGATATTGTTCAGGTTCGCCTCTGCAACATCACGGGTGTTGTCCGCTGCGATGCTCTTCTGCTTCGCATTGGCGAGCGATACATTGGAAGACAGTACGTCCAGCTTAGCCACGATGCCGGCATCGAACTGCTGCTGTACGTTATTCAGATGACTTGCATAGTCAGTGACAGACTGTGCCTGCACTTCAGCGAGCTTGACCGCTTCGAGGTACTGGTAGTACGCCTGCACGGCCGCGAGCTTCGTATCCGCTTCTGTCTTGTAGACATCAAGATCTGCGATGTTTTTCTGATAGCGTGCGGCATCGATCGCACCTTCTACCTTGCCGAAGGTCCAGATCGGCCAAGAAACATTGATCCCCTGGCTATAGCCATGGTTGGAACTCTGCGTTCCCACCACTTTCGTAACTACCTGATCACCGACCATGATGGTTTGGGTCACCGGACCACGCTGGGTCGGATACTGATTTCTTTGCCAGGAGTAGCTGACGGACGGATTCTTCTTCGCTGCCGCTGCGCTGACATCGGCTTCCGCTTCTCTGCGCTTCAACTCTGCGATGGTGATGTCACGGTTGTTCTGAATGGCAGTCGTGACCGCACCTTTGAGGTCGATATCCATAGCCACTGCTTCCGGAGCTGCCGCTTCTGTGATGGAAGACGCCAGATTCTTCTGGAGCAGCATGTTATTGAAGTTCACATCTTTATTCGCTACCGTCTGATTCATCTGTGCCTCGATGGCTTTCTGTGTGATCGACGGATCCGTCATGATCTTTGTCTGAGATCCTTTTGCTTCTGCGCCGAGCCCACAGGAAAGGGCAAGCACGATAGAAGCAGTCAGAATTTTGCAGGTCATTGTATTCATTCAACATTCATCCCTTCTAGACAGATGTCTTTGTTGTCATTGTATCCAGACCGCCCATCTTGGGGCGCTGTTTTCATTTAATAATTGTATCCCACACCGATGTACTCTCCGCCGCCGCGGTTGTTATGCGGGAAAATGGACTGTCCTGTCAGGAACAGATTCGGCGTAAGAGCATACTGCCCGCGCAGGCGGACAGAGAGATCATTGGGGTCATACACATCTGCGGAAAATTTCCACCGCCCGGACGCATAGTCCGCGCCAGCGCCGATCTTGTTTCGAATGATACCGGCATGTACGCCATAGTCCCCTCTCATACGACCATAGAGCGCATCATAGACCGGATCATTCCCCATGGATTCTATCCCCAGAAGACCATAGGAGTCCTTCCCCACGCGGAGGAAGAGATTCGGCGAGAAATCGTCCTTCTTAGTATTATATAACAATTCGCCGGAAACAGATACATCAAAATCACCATTTCCCTGCATAAATCCATTTATTTTCCCGGAAATCGCTTTGGCATTCTGAGAGATTTCCTTCGCATTCTCCGATGCCACGACCATATTGTCCATGATCCTGCGCACATCGCCGGTGGCTTTGCCGTCTCCATTCAGCTGATACAGCATCTGATTCACCTGCGAGGTGATACTCTGGATCTCACTCGCTGTCTGTATCCCCTGCGCGGTCAGGATGGCGAGATTTTCGGAAATCGCATCAAAATTATTGATGCTGTTCTTCACATGCTTCTGCGAAGAGGGGTCTGCGACGACGCTATTGATCCCATCGAGCATGGTCTGCGCGGACGTGATGAGCTTGTCCATCTTATCCATCGCCTGATCGATCCCCGGTGCTGACTTGCCCTCGACCTTCATCCCCTCTGCCAGATAGCCGCGTTCCTGATGACCGCCGGAGGCCTTCACGAAGCGTCCGCCCATGACACTGCTGGTCTGGATGGAGAAGTCCGCATCCTTGGGCACCTTGGCATCATGATAAAAGCGCAGCTTCACGACGGCTTCCCCGTTCTCCACCGTGATGCCATCGACCATGCCTACTTCGACGCCGGCATAGTGGATCGGATTTCCCGGTTCTATGCCTTCCGCTTCCTTGAAATAGCCGGTCACATGAAATCCGCTCTTTCCAAAGATCACAAGGCTGGAAAGCTCGATCAGGATCCCGGCAAATAGGAGTATCCCCGCAAGGGCAAAGGCTCCGACCTTTGCTTCCGTCGACCATTTCATCAGGCATCACCTTCTTTCAAAAAATCAGGATTCGATGGCAGACCGTTCATGAACTGCCGTACTCTTTCATCCTTCGATGCATATAATTCTTTAGCTGTCCCTACCGCAAGGAACGAGCCCTTATACAAAAAAGCCATGCGGTCCGCGATCATTTCCGCAGACTTCAGGTCGTGCGTCACGACGACGCTCGTCGCATGCAGGGCCTTTTGCGTCTCTTTGATCAAAAGACTGATATCGGTCGAACGGATTGGATCCAGCCCCGCTGTCGGTTCATCATAGAGAATGATCTTCGGCTCGAGCGCGATCGCTCTGGCAAGGCTCACGCGTTTCTTCATGCCGCCGGAGAGATTCGCCGGCATGAGGTCTTCGATCCCATCAAGCCCGACCAGATGCAGTTTCTCCTTCACGATGGCATCGATCTTTTCTTCAGAAAGCCGCGTGTGCATACGCAGACCAAAGGCTACATTTTCTTTCACATTGAGAGAGTCAAAGAGCGCGGAATACTGAAAGACCATCCCCATCGAGCGGCGCTCCTCATTCAGCTCCTCTTCGCTGAGCTGTCCCATATCCTTTCCGTTCACAAGGACTTTTCCGGATGTAGGGCGCAAAAGACCGATGATGAGCTTTAGGAGCGTTGATTTCCCGGAGCCGGACGCTCCCAGGATGACCATCGTCTCTCCCTCCTTGATGGAAAGACTGACATCTTTCAAGATATGACGATCACCAAAAGTCTGGTATACATGCCTGATATCAATCATAGGACGCCTCAAAACAGAATGGACGAGAGCAGGTAATTCGCCGCAAAAAGCATAATAATCGAATATACTACGGACTGGGTGGTCGCCTTGCCGACGCCTTCTGCCCCTGCCGTACAGGTCATCCCGCGGTCACAGCCGACAAGCGCAACGATCATACCGAAAATGACCGACTTGAAAACGCCGATGTACAGGTCAGAAGGGACGCAGTACACGTGGATGGAGTGCATGAAGGTATAGGAGGAGACGCCATGCGTGAGCGAAGCGACGATCATACCGCCGCCAACGCCGATGGTGACACCAAAGACCGTCAGAAGCGGCAGCATCGTCATACAGGCGACGAGCCGCGGCACCACGAGATACCCCACCGGACTCACCGCAAGGCACCTCAGCGCATCGATCTGCTCGGTCACCCGCATCGTACCGACCTCAGCCGTGATGGCTGCTCCGACGCGGCCTGCAAGGACGACACCGCAGAGCACCGGTCCCAGTTCACGCCCCATGCCGATGGCTACGATCGCACCGACGGTGAAGTCAGCGCCATACTTTGTGAGCTCGCCCGCGATCTGTACAGAAAGCACCATGCCGGTAAAGAGCAGTGTCAATGCCACGATGGGAAAGGACAGCACGCCCAATGCCAGGCACTGCTTCATCGTCTCCCGCCCGCGGAATGCGCCGATCTCTTTCACCGCCGCCATAAGGAGCAGAATCACTGCTCCCAGCTGATGAAAGATGCCGATGGTATAGCGGCCAAGCGTTTCTAAGAATGACGACATGGGAGGGGCCTCCTTTCTGTGGAAAATAGTACCAGCGGCTTCACCGTGAATATATGGAAAATATCAGAGAGCGAATGTCAGTCACAAGTCTGCCAATCCCTTGTCACGACCTGCTACAACGCTATCATCACCGACGCTTTTTCTGCCGGCTTTTCATCATCTGCGGATTTCTCGCCCTTCTTTTCCAGCGTCTCTTTTTCCTTATTGCTCATCTCGATGGTGGCTTGCTGTTTGCTCTTTGCGAGCTTCTTCAGTGCTTTATCGCGTTCTGCTTGCGGCAGAACTTTGAAGGTGAATTGTCCGTCACCATAGATGACATAGTCCGTATCGACGGCGCTCTTCGGAGTCTCTTTTTCTCCGTCTTCTTTGAGCCCGTCCTTATTCTTCAGATAGTCTGGATTTTCCGGTGCCTTTTTCTCCTGTATTTCTGCCTTTTTGCCGCCGTTTTCATCTTTGGAGATCATGCTGACCTCCGGATCCAGGATCTCCACGACGACCTGATTGTTCTGGTCTTCCTTCATCAAGCGGCTGTGCAGGTCATTGAAATCCTTGTACGTGCGGATGCGGTCTAAGATCTCATCCGTCAAATTGAACTTCTGCTGCTGGATGAGGTAGGGGAGCGGCACGACACCGCCGCCGCGGACTTCAAGGATCATATCTCCGTACGGCTGATCTTTCGGCACGGTGAATGTCAGGTCCTTATAGAAGACTTCTCCCCTGTAGGGAGAAAGACGCGCGCGTACATAGATGGTATCGCCCGGGCTCACGATGATCGGAGACGCCGAGGCATCGAGAAGCTGCGCGGTCTTTCGTTCACTCGTCACATGCATGTCGACCATAATGCTGCGGAGAGGATATTTTTCAAAACGGTTCTGCTCGAGAAGCCGTACCACATTGTAGAGCTCATCTACGCTTCGCTCCGCGATGTCTTTGGACGACCAGTACATATTGCTTCGGGTGAAAGGCTTCTGCTTCATATCCTCCGGGTAAAGCGTATAGGTGAAATCGACCGTCCCCTGTCCTTTACGATCCATGGCATTGCTGATCGCATGGTACACCGAAGTGACGGATAAGGTCGGCAGCAGCGCTTCATTCGGGATCATGCGTACATGGAGATCTTCCTTCTTCTTCGTATCTTCATCGGTCACGGACGCATGAAGCGAGACAGCGTGTGGGAGCTTCCCCATCATTCCGCCGATACCGGCTCCCCGGTCCTGGTTGACCGTGCCGATCTCCGCACCGACGGATCCCAGCTTGAAGGGGATATTCTTGCTCGGGATGACAGTGAAGATATAGGAATTGTGCATGAAGTAATCGGTATTTCCGCGATCCATGAACGGATGCCCGAAAGCCACCATGCGATCACCGTCGACATAGGTGACCGTCCCGACAGCGCCGAGCTTGAGATCGCCTGTCACCATGGTTGCCGAGACGGCACTTCCCGGTTCAAGCGGCTGCGGCACATCATCCTGCGAGGCAGATGCGGAAGCAAATGGGACCATGTGGAAATCCTGCATTTTCCCTGCGAGGAAATCCATCGCATCCGGGGTGTATCCGCTCGCCATGAGCGGCGTCGTAAGCGGGATCAGCCCTTTGGAAGATGGCGGCGTAAGACCGGTGTCCTTTCCGTCATCGATGGTCCAGAGCTTCAGCATGTCACCGATCGGCGTCACCATGCCGATGCGCCCGCCGGACTGTGGAAATCCATACGCCACTGCGCCGAGCAGTTTCCCATCAATGTAGACCGGACTGCCGCTCATCCCCTGCGCGATGCCTTCTGTCTGATCGATCAGGGGGCCGGATACTTTCACCAGCACCAGATCTCCGCCGGTCGCTCCCTTGTCTTTCATGATGCCCAGC
This sequence comes from Dialister sp., assembly GCA_021633965.1. Classification (GTDB taxonomy): domain Bacteria; phylum Bacillota; class Negativicutes; order Veillonellales; family Dialisteraceae; genus Dialister. Next base: position 8,347 of record JAJWRZ010000023.1, on the reverse strand, counting down.
ACATCGACATCGAAGGTCTCGATCTTCGTACCGTGTACGACGGTCTTGGCATAGCCATGCATCCCCTCCTGTACTTCTGACACAGGAAGAAATTCCTGTGCTGCACAAGGCATCACGCAGGAAAGCGTGATGCAGACAGCCGCTGCCAGATGCTTCATTGACTTTTTAAACCGATTGGGCATAGGATCCCCCTTACCGAAATATAAGTTTGAAATCAGAAATGGCGATTTCATCGGATACATCCGCATAGGCGCAGCAGGATTCCAATGAAAGGCAAAGGACAGGCCGTCTGGGGAGCGAAGGAACCGTGCCAGACTGCCGGCTTCTTTATTTGCTCTCCAGCACCGCTACGACGTCCTGTTTGGCGATCGTCTGGCCCTTCTGGACGCGGACCTCTTTGACCACGCCATCCCGATCGGCTCTCGCCGCCGGTACACCGCCGACCAGTGAGTCCACAGAGACCAGTACATCGCCTTCCTTGACAGGTGTGCCTGCCTCTATGACAGAAACGACCGTCCCATTCAGTACAGCCTGCTGCGAGACGTCCTCCGCAGACACGCTATATACACCGGCAGCCACAAGTGCTGCCAGCGCCAAGCCGATTTTCATCGCGTTTCTCATGATGTACCTCCCTGTGTTGTAAAATTCACATATAGGTATATTATATTTTACCATTTTATCTGCCTCTTGGCATGAAGAAAATAAAAAGGGACATAACAAATGAATGTTATATCCCCATGTATGTGTCGATGGAATGCGATCTCTCCGCTTTTGCTCAGTGCAGATCCTGCAGTGAGTCTCTGAATGCATTGATATAGTTGAGCGAAGCCCCGGCACCGATGGCATTCACATAGGAAGGTCTCTCCGCTACCTTCGCTGCGATCCCGGTGATACGGGTGATCAGCTCATCGATGCCCTTCAGCTGAGACACCCCGCCGACCAGCATGATGCCCTGCTCTCGGATCGCTGCCAGAAGCGCCGGCGGCGTCCTCTGCAGCACATCCTGAATGTTTTTGAAAATCCTGTACAGGATCGGATTGATGGCATGCGCCACATCTTCAGCCGTTACGGCGATCTTGACCGGCGATCCCGATACGATGGAAAGGCCATACGTTTCAGCCACGCGCGGCGCCTGATCCAGATCCCAGTATGCGCCCAGCGAGATCTTGAGGCTTTCCGCCTCTTTGCGGCCGATGCGGATATGATACTTGTCGCGGATAGCCGCCATGATGGCCTGATCCATTTCCAGTCCGGACTCCGGTGAGAAATGGCTGACCACGATCCCGTGTTTCGAAAGCACGGAAACCTTCGTCGAGCCGCCGCCCATATCCACGATCATCGCGCCCTGACAGTTATCCCCCGTGAGCCCGAGGCCCATCATCGCCGCGATAGGCTGATCGATAAGGACTGTCTTCCGTGCGCCCATAGCTACAGCCGCTTCCAAAAGCGCCCTTCTCTGTACGCTGCCCATTCCCCGAGACACGCACATCATGAGACGCGGATGAAAGAACATCCCTTTCAAATACGACTGATTCACGATGGAATTCAAAAGATAAGCCGTCCCGTTATAGTCGATGATCGCACTTCGCTTCATCGGATGGACGATCTCTATGTCCCGCGGCGCCTTGCCCTCCATTTCCTCTGCCTTCGTACCGTAAGCGAAGAATTCCTTCGTCACGGCGTGGCGAGCGATCACAGAGGCTTCCGGAAATACGACGCCCTTATGCTTGACGTAAATCACTACATTCGACGTCCCGATATCGACGCCGATGTCTTCTGAGCCGAAAGAGCCGATCCAGTCCAGAAGGGTCTTCTGCCCCGCCAGACGCTCCGCCTTCTCCGCCAGTGCTTTAGTCTCGATCGACACGGACAATGTCTGCTCCTAACCCCTGCAGCTTTTCTACAAGATGGTCATAACCACGATCAATATGATGAAGCTCGCCCACTTCCGTCTCTCCGTGCGCAGCGAGCCCGGCCAGTGTCAGTGCTGCCCCTGCACGAAGGTCCGTCGCTCTGACGAAGGCACCTGTCAGGAAGGGGACGCCCTCAACGATCGCACAGCGGCCTTCGACCTGAATGGAAGCCCCCATCCGCTGCAACTCACCGGCATGCATGAAACGATTTTCAAATACCGTCTCTGTGATACGGCTGACGCCGCTGCCCACGGTCATGAGTGCCATGAACTGCGCCTGCAGATCCGTAGGAAAGCCCGGATAGGGCAGCGTCTTGATATCCGTAGAGCGGATATGCCCATCACTGATGACACGGACACTGTCGACATCCTTGATCACCTTGACGCCTGCTTCTCCCAGCTTTGCGAGGAGGGGCTTCAGATGTTCATTCAATACATTTTCGATCACGACATCGCCGCCGGCCATAGCCGCTGCGATCATGAAGGTTCCCGCTTCGATACGGTCCGGAATGACTGTATGAGCGACGCCTTCCAGCTTCTTGACACCTTCGACACGGATGATATTCGTCCCTGCGCCTTTGATGTTTGCACCCATGGAATTCAGGAACGTCACAAGATCCACGATCTCCGGCTCTTCCGCTGCATTTTCAATGATGGTACGGCCTTCTGCCGTAGCAGCTGCCATGAGGATATTCTCTGTCGCGCCGACACTCGGGAAATCGAGATAAATGGTCGTGCCCTTCAGCCCCTTCGGTGCATATCCTTCGACATAGCCGTTGCCTACATTGATCTCTGCCCCCATGGCTTCAAAGGCTTTCAGGTGCAGATCGATCGGACGGCTACCGATCATGCAGCCCCCGGGAAGCGCGATCTTCGCATGCCCCATCTTGGCCAGAAGCGGTCCCATGATCAGGAAAGAGGCTCTCATGCGGCTCATAAGCTCATAAGAAGCTTCGGTCTTATTCACCCCGGATGCATCAAAAGTCAGGACATTGTCCTCTCTTTGGACTTTGACGCCCAAAGACTCCAGTACACTGCAAATGGTCACCACATCATCGAGATTCGGTGTATCGACAATGGATGCCGGTGTCTCAGGCAAAAGTGTCGCTACAATGATAGGAAGAACGGCATTCTTTGCGCTGGAAACACGGACGTGTCCACGCAGGGGATGTCCACCATGAATTACTAATTTTTCCAAAAGGAATCACTCCTGTACTGATGAAATACTGAAAGCAAAGATCTATCTGATACCGCAGCCAAAAGGGGCGGCGGCGCTGTCCTACAAACGTCAATTATATGTATGATACCATAAAAAAACAAGGGATTTCAATGTGAAAATTGGATTAAGCCTCTGGGGAAAAGTCTGCCCATGGATTCGGGAGGAAAGAGGTCCGATGGCATGGGAGGAGCCCGCCGGCTGCCCATCCTCTTTTACTGTTCCAGCGACTCGGTGACGCGCTTGACACTTTCCGAGTCTCCCAGAATGATGAGCATATCCTGTTCCTTCATGTTCATATCTGGTCTCGGATTGACGAACATATCTCCTCCGCGCTTGATCGCAACGACGGTGATGTTATATTTTCTTCTGACGTCGGTATCGATCAGACTCTTGTTCACCCACTCCTGCGGCACACGAATGGAAAGGATGGTGATGTTGTTTTCCATCTCGATATAGTCAACGATACCTGGGGAGATCAGATTGTGCGCGACGCGGACACCCATTTCCTTCTCTGAGTAAATGATCTTGTCTGCGCCGATCTTCTGCAGCATTTTTCCATGAATGGGATCCAGGGCTTTGACGACGATCTTCTTGACGCCCATTTCCTTTAAAAGCAGTGTCGTCATCAGGCTGGCCGACAGGTCGCCGACAGAAACGACAGCAATATCCGCATTGCCGGCACCGATGGCTACCAGGTTCTTCTCATCGGAGCAGTCCGCACAGACCACGTAGCCCAGTGTATCTGAAAGATCCTGCACTACCTCTTCATCGATATCCATGGCCATGACGTCATAGCCCATCTTTTCCAATGTGACGGCGACACTGATGCCGAAGCGGCCCAGTCCTGCCACGAAAAACTGTAATTTCTTTGCCATAGAGAGTACCTCGTGATGGATGATTCTATGCAATAATAAATGGTTCGATCGGATCTAGAGGAGAACTGCTCGAAGGCAGCGTTTCAGCCCCTCTCCTTTTATCCGATAACTATATTTTCCTTCGGATACTTGATCTGACTCTTCGGGCGACCGGCGAAGGTGACGGCGAGCGTCATGACGCCGATACGCCCGATGAACATAGCGATCATGATGACGATTTTACAGGGGATATTCCACTCCGTCGTGAGTCCCATCGAGAAGCCGACGGTGCTGAAGGCGGAGACCGCTTCAAAGAGGGCATCCTCAAAATCGAAGTGGGACGCAGGCTCTAAGAGGAAGACCATCATCGCAGTGAGGAAGATCAGTACCATCGCCAGTGTAAAAACGTTCGAGGCTTTCACCAGACATTCCGGATCGACCCGTTTATGGAAGATGACCACATCTTTTCTCCCACGGATCCACGACCAGAGCGAGAGCAGAAGAAGTCCGATGGTGGTCGTGCGGATGCCGCCGGCGGTCGAGACAGGCGCCGCTCCGATGAACATGAAGAGCATGATGATAAGCCCGGTTGCATTGTTCATGGCGTGGATATCAAAGAGAGTGAAGCCTGCCATGCGGGAAGAGATCGACATGAAGAAGGCACTCTGCCACTTTTCGGCCGTGCTGAGATGTCCCAGCGTCGCCGGATTATTGCCCTCCAGAAGAAAATAGACGATCACGCCCAGCGGGATCAGTATCATTTCCATGACCAGAATGAATTTGCTGTTCAGAGTCAGTGCGCTCCAGCTATGGTGCCTCAAAAGATCATCCAGCGCGATGAAGCCTACGCCTCCCAGAAACATCGAGATACAGACAACGGTACTGACCAGCGGATTGGCTGCCATTCCGGCGAATCCGACATCATTTCCCATGATATCCATACCGCAATTCGTGAAAGCAGAGACCGCATGCCAGTAGCCCTGATAAATGCCGATCCATCCATTCTGTGTGAAGAAATAGGCCGCAAGGATGGTACCGGCACAAAACTCTACAGAGAGCGTCATCAGGATGATCTTTCGCACCAGCATCACCATACCAGACGGTGTCTGCAGATTGAAGGAATCTCGGATAAGGAGCCTCTCCTGCAGGCGGATCTTCCGCCCCCGGGAGATGCCGACCATGGCCATCATCGTCATGATTCCCAGACCGCCCACCTGCATCAGAAAGAGCACGACCAGCTGCCCGAAGATAGTAAAGTCAGTCTTCAGATCAAACATGCTCATCCCCGTCACGCTGACGATACTGACAGACATGAAGAGCGCATCCAGGAAGGAGACTTCCTTCGTTCCTGTCTGCGAGATGGGCAGCATGAGGAGGAGCGCCCCAAACAGCATGAAGGCTGCAAAGCCACCGCAGATGAGGACGCCTCGATGAAGCTGGCTCAGTGCGGTAAATAATTTTCTCATCATGAAGTGCCTCTTCCATTGTAAAAGCGAATCACGCAAGGATCCGCAGCTATCTGTCACCAGTGACGATCCACCGGCCGCCCATAAATACATTCTCTTTATTATACTATGCCCGCAAAAGAATTGACAGGGAACGCACACAAGTAAAAAGAGAAGTCCCATCGGCCTTCTCTTTTACCTGCAAGGAAAGCAGCACGCTATTCCCTGTTTTTCATATGCTCTTCGACCTGCGTTGCTGCGATAGCCCCCAGGATATCATGGCGTGTGATGATCCCGACGAGGCGTGCCGGCGGCTGCTCGCCCTCACGCTCTACGGAAAGCTTCGCCTTTTCTACGACAGGCACCGTCTTCAGATGCTGATCCACCATGAGTGTCGTGATAGCCTCCATGTCCGTCTCCGGCGTGACACAGCGCACATCCGTCGTCATGATATCCTTCGCAGTCGTTGCGAGCAGCTTCCTGAAGGATTTCTCATACCGGCCAAAACCGCAGTAGTACACTGTGCCGCCCAGCACATCGACATGCGGCGGGATCTTCGGCTGCACCTTCTTGTACAAAAGATCACCCTCGGAAACAATACCAAGAAGCTCATTATCATCTCCCACGACCGGGATCGCAGACACGGGATGCGTCACGAAAAGTCCCACCAGCTCCTGTACGGTCGTATCCGGTGATACCGTGAACACATACTTCGTCATAAAGTCTTTCGCTTTCAGAGATTTCATGATAAGACCTCCTTGCAGGACATACGAAAAATCGGCTCATACTGAGACAAATGAGGAAAACACTTTCTCTATTTATATTTTAATTCTTTCGAGCCGGAACTGCAATAGGAGGGCTGGCGAAGAAGACATCGATTCTTGAGAAATGATTTTCCTGGGAAACCTCTTTATAGATGGTACGGCTCATGCCGTATGATCTTCATCGCGCGATAGAGCTGCTCGGAGAGGATCAGGCGTGCCATCTGGTGCGTAAAAGTCATGGCACTGATAGAGATCTTGAGATCCGCCCGATGCCGGATGTTCTTCCCATTCCCATAGGGACCACCGATCATGAAGTAGAAATGGCTCGTCCCGGTGACCATACGCCGTGAGATCCAGTCTGCCAATCCTTCCGAGGACATGGGATCCCCTTTGAGATCAAGCAGCACAAGGCAGTCATCGTCAGAGAGATACTTCAGCATCTTCTCTCCTTCTTTCTCCATCACCCTTTCCTTCATGGCAGGAGATGGATTCTCCGGCATTTTTTCTTCATCCTGTGCGATGATCTCCAGAGGTGCGATCGGCTTCAGGCGCTTCACGTACTCCTCGATGCCCTGCCGCATCCATTTTTCTTTGATCTTGCCGATGGCAAGCAGTGTAAATTTCATAGCTCTTCCTTTTCTGCGGACCGACGCTGCAAGCGGAATGATGCCCCGAGATACCGCCAAGACCCAAGACCATGTCCATAGGGCCTCTTTCTCGATAGGAAACCGCTCGTCAGATCGTTTCCTTACTTATTATTCTCCGGTGCAGCCGCAAGAAGGACATCCGCCTTGGCTTCTCTTCCCTGGTGCTCGTAGGTGATGGAGATCTTTTCCCCCGGCTTATGAGTATCGAGGATTTCCCGCATCTCCTTCATAGTATTGCACTCCTTCCCATCGATCGCAAGAATGTAGTCCCCCGGCTCAATGTCAGTCAGGCTGATCGGGCTCCTGGCCGCGATCTTCATGACGAGGACTCCCTTCTCGTGATCCCAGCTGTAACCGTAGCGGGCGGCAATGTCCTTGTCTGCTGCATACACGCCCAGATAAGCACGCGTCACTTTGCCATGGTCTATAAGCTGCGAGATGATGCCCTTTGCCTGATTGATCGGGATGGCAAAGCCCATGCCTTCGACCCCTTCTTTCGCGATCTTCGCACTATTGATCCCGACGACCTTTCCATCAGCGGTGACAAGTGCTCCGCCGGAGTTGCCCGGATTGATGGCTGCATCGGTCTGGATGAGCTTGAAACGCTGGTCGATATCATCGAGGCTTCTGTTCAGTGCGCTGATGACGCCAACCGTTACGGTTCCCTGAAATTCAATGCCCAATGGATTCCCGATCGCGATCGCCGTTTCTCCGACCTGCAAGCCATCAGAGTCTCCCAAGGAAGCTACGGGGAGATCGTCACTGCCTTCGATCTTGACGACAGCGAGATCGGTCGACGGATCCGTCCCCACCACTTTGCCGGAAACTGTCTTTCCAGAAGAAAGCGAGACATTGACCTCCTTGCTGCCGGAGACGACGTGGTTATTCGTCACAATGTAGCCTTTCTTGTCAAAGACCACACCCGATCCTACGCTTTGCCCGACTTCGACGCGGCGGTTAAACATATCGCGGTCATATACCTTGGTCGTGATGCCGACGACCGCCGGCCCGACCTCTTTCACCGCCTGCACGATCGCTGTATTGCGGATGGCCGGCAGCTCCTGCAGCTTCTTATCCGCCCCCTGCGGTACCTGGTACGAGGAAGAAGCACCGTCCCTCTTCGGGATCGCCGGAAACTCGCCGAAGAAGCAGCCTCCCGCGCTTCCGATGACGAGCAGAGCAAGTGCTGCGGCGAAGAGCTTCATGCGTCCCTTGCGGGATCCGGTGATCTCTTTCTGCATGGCTTCCCCATGCTCTTTCAGCTGCTGATCCAAGTCTTCTCTATCCATGATGAGTACCTCTATTCATTTCTGTGAAATCTATCACACGATCTGTCCTTTTTGTCTATCAAACCCGCTGGAACCAACGGAAACAAGATCACAATCCGCGCCCTGTCCGCCAGAGTCCCCCCCTAATGTGTTCCTCATTATAGCATACCTGCCAAAGAAAAGAAAAAGGCGATGTGAAATAACGATCATCTCATTTTCGCGTTCAATCTGCCGCGGG
>JAJWRZ010000022.1:0-19215 GCA_021633965.1 Dialister sp. | reverse complement strand
GTAGAGAGGGCTATGATAGGAAAGATGAATGACCGAGAGAGCTCTCCGGTCCCCGGTCACGCTGCGCCCCCGATAAATCTTCTTGACAATCGGCAGGGCGCTGGCTATACTTGGTATAACTTCGAACGAAAGGAAGAACCACCATGAGACAGATCTCTGACACCATGAGAACTGCATATGCGTATGACTTTACCGTCAGCTATTATTATGGCTGCGGCTATTTGGCGTACACGGATTCTCATGAGCGGATCACCCCTTCCAGATAAGCAGGATAGGAATCGAGGACAGGCCCACGAGAGCCTGTCCTTTTTTGTTAGGGGAATGGTTCAGGGTTAGCCCGTGGGGCGTGTCGCCCTTTGATTGTGAATGAAACTTTGTCTGAATGAGGAATTAGGAATGAGGAATTAGGAATGGTGGTGCGGCGCATAAAAATTAGAAGCGCCGCGGAGTATAAATAGTGGCGATGCCCGAAGGCGGTATTCAAGTCACCAGTCACTAGTCACTAGTCACTCCTAATCCCTAATCCCCAGCCACTCATCCCTCATCCCCGCTTTCAAACGTAGTTTGTGGGCTTCCCCTGAATCCATAAATCCATTTCTTTCGAAGAACGTATACCGTAGAATAGAAGCATTGCCTGAAGGCAAAGAGGAGGAATTCGTATGATTATCGTTATGAAACAAAATGCACCGCTGACAGAGATCGAAAGACTTGAGGATGAGCTTCGGGAGAAGGGCTTCCAGGTCGACAGAAGCCGCGGCTCGAGCAAGGTCGTACTGGGACTTGTCGGAGATACGACGAGCCTCGATGAGCGCGATTTCCTGAGCAATGAATGGGTCGACAAGGTCATGCGTGTGCAGGAACCATACAAGCGGGCGAGCCGCGCCTTCCATCCGCAGGACTCGGTCATTGATGTCGCCGGCGTGAAGGTCGGCGGGAAGAAGCTCGTCGTCATGGCAGGGCCGTGCTCCATCGAGACACCGGCGCAGATCGGCGCCATTGCATCGGCGGTGAAGGCATCCGGCGCATCGATGCTGCGCGGCGGCGCGTTCAAGCCGAGAACGTCCCCCTACTCTTTCCAAGGGCTTGGCGAGAAGGGGCTCGATATGCTGATCTCCGCGGCCAGAGAAGAGAAGCTCCCCGTCGTGACGGAGCTCATGAGTGCAGACAAGATCGGCATGTTCCTGGAGAAGAAGGTCGACCTCATCCAGATCGGCGCGAGAAATATGCAGAACTTCGATCTTCTGAAAGCGGTCGGCCGTCTCCATGTGCCGGTGCTTCTGAAGCGCGGGATGTCTGCGACGATCGAGGAATGGCTGATGAGTGCGGAATACATCATGTCGGAGGGAAATCACAATGTCATCCTCTGCGAGCGCGGCATCCGTACCTTTGAGAAGGCGACGAGAAATACGCTCGACCTTTCGGCAGTGGCAGCGGTGAAGCGTATGAGCCACCTGCCGATCATCGTCGATCCGAGCCACGCGACCGGCCGCCGCTGGATGGTAGAGTCCATGGCCATGGCAGCGATCGCTGCCGGTGCAGATGGCATCATGTGCGAGGTACATAATGATCCCGAGCATGCATGGTGCGATGGCGCAGAGTCCATCACGCCGGAGACCTTCGAGCATATGATGGGGGATCTTCGAAAGCTCGCCCCGATCGTAGGAAGGGAGATATAGGTGACTAGTGACTGGTGACTAGTGACTGGGAGATGGCAGACTCTCGTATCGTCATTTCGAGCGTAAGCGAGAAATCTTTGTCATTCGCGGTCAGAAGTACGATGTCAGAAAATCCCAAACGGGAAACCTGTTATTCGCAGACCTTCGGGCATCGCCCCATATATATTCGCGGCGAAGCCGCCACCTTCCCCCTTTGAACCTGATGAACCCTTTTGAACCTGCTCCCCCTCTTTCACAAATAATCAAGGGACAGCACGCCCTATGGGCTAACTCCAACCCTTGAACCCTCTCCCTCTCATATATTACAATGACCATAGCAACACGATTTCAACAGAAAAGAGCACATACATGGACAGCAATCACGACTTTAGCCACTTTACGATCGCCGTCATCGGCCTTGGACTGATGGGCGGCTCCTTTGCCAAACGCTTCAAGGCCATCGGCAGCCGCGTCATCGGGATCAACCGCACGGCAAGTGTCGCGCAGGAAGCACTTCGGATGGGGATCGTGGATTCGATCTCCGAAGAGGATCTGAAAGACGCAGACATCGTCATTTTCTGCACACCGGAAAAGGGGACGATGGCATTCATTGAAAAGAAGATCGGACTTCTGAAGAAGGATGCCGTGCTGACAGACATTGCCGGCGTGAAGAATGATTTCGCCGAAAAAATTCAGGCAAAGCTCCCTAAAGGGATGGATTTCATCAGCGGACATCCGATGTGCGGGCATGAAGGCGCAGGACTCTCGCAGTCGGACGCAGAGATTTTCCTCGGTGCGAACTACGTCATCATCCCGCAGGAGGGAAACAGTGCCTCGCACATCACGCTCATCGAGGAGATGGCGCGCGCGCTCGGCTGCCGGCATGTGCCGAAGGTGACAGCCGATGCGCATGACCGTGCGATCGCTTACACGAGCGACCTCACGCATGTCATCGCGACGGCGCTCATCCAAAGCAAGTCCTATAATAAAGAGACGAAGTATTTCATGGGCGGCTCTTTCCGTGATGAGACGCGCGTGGCGGATATCAACGGCCGTCTGTGGACATCGCTTTTCCTGTCGAACCGCGAGAAGCTGCTGGATGAGATCGACCGCTTCAGCGAGAAGCTGCAGGTGCTCAGGGATGCGATCGAGAGAGAGGACAGCGAGGAAATGGAGGCTTTTCTGAATGAGGCAGGCAGACGAAGGAGGGAACTCATGCATGAAGACAGTGAAGGTTGATCTGGGAAGTGATTCGTATCGGATCGAGATCGGGCGCGGTCTTCTTTCGAGCGTCGGTGAAAAGCTGAGGCAGCTGACGAAGGCGGAGAAGATCGCTGTCGTGACGGATGATCATGTGCGCCGCATCTATGGTGAAAGGATCAGAGAGATCCTAAAGGGCGCCGGCTTTGACGTGAAGGTGATCGCCATACCGGCAGGGGAAGCCAGCAAGAATCTTCGTGTCTTCGGTGACGTGCTGGAGGCGCTTGCCGGCTTTGATATGTCAAGAAGCGATGCGCTTGTGACACTCTCCGGCGGCGTACCGGGGGACCTCGGTGGATTTGCTGCCGCCTCCTACATGAGAGGCATTGATTTCTTCCAGATCCCGACCACCATACTGGCGCAGATCGACAGCTCTGTCGGCGGCAAGGTCGCCGTCGACCTTCCGAGCGGGAAGAATCTGGCAGGGGCTTTCTATCAGCCCAAGGGCGTCTTCATCGATCCCGACCTGCTGTCCACCCTGCCGCCCCGCTATGTGCATGATGGCCTGGCCGAAGCGGTGAAGTATGGATGCATCGGTGACCGTGAGCTTTTCGAGCTCTTCGAGTCCATCGAGACAAAGGAGGATCTGGAGAAGAATATCGAGGAGATCATCCTGCGGAGCGTCCTGCAAAAGACGAAATTCGTAGAAGAAGACCAGTACGACAATGGCAGCCGGCAGATGCTGAACTTCGGTCATACCATCGGTCATGCCATCGAGCGTTACTTCCATTACAATACCTACACCCACGGCGAAGGCGTCGCGATCGGCATGAGTCTCCTCTCCGCGCAGAGTGAAAAGCTCGGCTATACGGAGCGCGGATGCACCGACCGCCTGCGCGCCGTCCTGAAGAAGCTCGCGCTTCCGACCGCCATCGGCGTCCCGGCGGAGGAGCTCATCCCGCATGTGCTGCACGATAAGAAGCGCCGCGGCAAAGAAATCACGTTGGTCGTCATGAAAGAAATCGGTCGCGCTGAACTCGTGAAAGTCCCGACAGAAGAACTCGGGGATTGGATCGTGACGGAATAAAAGAAGGGGTTCAAGGGCTCCTTGACGTTTGAAAGCAGGGATGAGTGGCTAGGGATTAGGGATTGGGTTTGCGTACAGCGTGATTCCTCTCATCTGAGCAGGCCCTTGGAGAAGGGCCGCGCCAAAGGCGCAGGATAGAGTGCCTCGAAGAGGCACAATTCATCGTAGCGGGGTTCACCTCGTCTGTGTCAGACCTTTTACCTGTTATCCAGTATGTTCGCTTTACCATTCTGCAGAGTTCTGCCCCTTCGGGGCAGTCTATCCCGGCCTTTGGCCGCCCCCTTCTCCAAGGGGGGAAACGCGTTTTAAATTCATTCCAATATTCCGCGGCGCTTCATTATTTTTTGCGCCGCACCTTCCCCGTTGAACCCTCTGAACCTGTTGAACCCTCTGAACCTGTTGAACCCGCTGAACCTCTTTCACACGCAATCAAAGGGCAACCCGCCCTACGAGCTAACCCTGAACCCCAAACCCCGAACCCTTTTCCCCAAGGAGTACCACTATGCATATCACCATCACCCCCACGCCGCTTTCCGGCGTGATCCGCGTGCCGTCCTCGAAAAGCATGACGCATCGCGAACTGATCGCTGCAGCGCTTGCCAAGGGGGAAACGACACTCTCCGGCGTGACCCCGTCACAAGACATCGAAGCCACCGTCCGTATCCTTTCGCTGATGGGCGCGCATTTTACGGAAGAGGCCAGCGAAGACGGCCTCACCTTTCATATCTCAGGCGGTCTTTCTCAAAAGGAAGGACTGCTCGAAGCCGATGCCGGAGAGTCCGGCTCGACACTGCGTTTCCTCATCCCGCTTGGTCTCATTTCCGGGAATGTTGTGCGCTACGTGGGGCATGGCCGTCTTTCGGAACGTCCGCTGACGCCGTACTACGGGATCTTTGATGAGAAGGGCATTTCCTTTGACAACCGGGGCGGCCTTCCTCTCACGGTCAAAGGGTCGCTTCCCGGCGGACGCTACGCGCTTCCCGGAGATGTCAGCTCGCAGTTCTTCACCGGCCTCCTCTTCGCACTGCCGCTTGCCGCGGATGACTCCGTACTCATCAGCACGACCACGCTCGAGTCGAAGAGCTATGTCGATATGACGCTGGATACGCTTGCCCGTCATGGCATCACCATCCACGAGAAGAGCCCTGAGCTTTATGAAATCCCGGGCGGGCAGTCCTACCGGAGCGGCACCTTTGCCGTCGAAGGCGACTATTCGCAGGCGGCTTTCTGGCTCGTGGCTGGCCTTTCCGGGAAGGAAATCACACTGAAAGGGCTCTCGCGTGCATCGAAACAGGGCGACAAGGCTATCCTTGCCATCCTTCGCGCGATGGGCGGCGACATCACCGAGATAGAGGGACTCGTTTCCGCGAAACCATCGAAGACCCACGGCACCACCATCGATGCTGAAGACTGCCCCGACCTCGTGCCTGCGCTCGCAGCTCTCGCTGCTGTCAGCGAAGGGACGACCGAGATTATTCATGCCTCTCGCGTGCGCCTGAAAGAATGTGACCGTCTCCATGCCATGGCTGTCGAGCTTACGAAGCTCGGCGCGGACATCGAAGAAAAGCCGGACGGCCTCTTGATCCGCGGCCGAGACCACCTCACCGGCGGCGCCGTCTCCTCGTGGAATGACCACCGCATCGCCATGGCTCTTGCTGCGGTCTCTGCCAAATGCAGTGCGCCTCTGACCATCGAAGGCGCGGAAAGCGTTCGGAAATCGTACCCGACATTCTGGGAGGATTTCAAGCGGGTCGGGGGACGGCTGGAGACTGGTGATTAGTGACTGGGGACTGGAAGACTTCAGCACCTCTCTCTGCATACCGCTTGTGCCCTATCCGCCCCTTCGGGGCACCTTCCCTGCAAGGGAAAGGCTGACGATACGGAAATCCCATCATCTAACATAGCGGCGAAGCCGCCACCACAAGTTTGAAAGCAGGGATTTGGGATGAGTGGCTGGGGATTGGGAGTCCCCAAGAAGTGGAGCAGCCCCTTAGAGAAGGGGCGCGCCAAAGGCGCAGGATGGATGTGCCGCATAGCGGCACCCTTCTAACTGGCGGATCATGCCATCTGGTCCAGACGTTTTACCGTCTATCCCTTTTGAACCCTGTACCCTGAACCTTGAACCCTGAACCCATCAAAGGACATATTCTATGAGCAATACATTCGGACAAAAACTGAAAGTCACCATTTTCGGTGAATCCCATGGCACTGCCATCGGCTGCATCATCGACGGACTTCCCGCAGGGATCTCCATCGACTGGGACGCCGTGCGCCAGGATATGGCGCGCCGCGCTCCGGGCAGCAGCGCACTGGCGACCCCGCGCAGGGAGAAGGACGCTTTTGAGATCCTCTCCGGCTATTTCAATGACCGCACGACCGGGACACCGCTCGCGATGGAGATCAGAAATGGCGATCAGCATTCGAAGGACTATGGCATTCTGAAAGACTGTATGCGCCCCGGACATGCCGACTACACCGGACATGTGAAGTATGGCGGATACAATGACTACCGCGGCGGCGGCCATTTCTCCGGCCGCATCACCGCGCCCTTGACCTTTGCGGGCTCCATTGCCCGGCAGGTGCTCTCCGCCAAGGGCATCCATATCGGCGCGCATGTCACCCGCATCGCGGGGATCGAGGACCGCCGCTTCGATCCTTTGGGAGAGAGCGAGGCGACCTTCGCTTCTCTTCGTGAAGAGAAGCTCCCCGTCCTCACCAAGGACATCGGCGAGAAGATGGAAGCCGCCATCCTCGCCGCCAAGGCGGAGGGGGACTCCGTCGGCGGCATCGTCGAATGTATGGTGACCGGCCTTCCCGTAGGGCTTGGCGATCCATTCTTTGATTCGCTGGAGAGCGAGCTGTCTCACATGATGTTCTCCATCCCCGCCGTGAAGGGCATCGAATTTGGAGACGGCTTTGCCCTTGCGGCGATGAAAGGCTCAGCGGCGAATGATGGCATGCACTGGGCGGAGGGGAAGGTGGAAACAAAGACCAACCACAATGGCGGTATCTTGGGCGGTATCTCCGGCGGCAATCCCGTGATCTTCCGCCTCGCTATCAAGCCGACCGCCTCGATCGGAAAACCCCAGCTCACCGTGAACCTCGCCGAAAGGAAGGACACCCTCCTCACCATCGGCGGCCGTCACGATCCCTGCATCATCCCTCGCGCGATCCCTGTCATCGAGACCGCCGCGGCACTTGTCATCCTGGATGAGATACTGGTGACTAGTGACTGGTGACTAGTGACTAGTGACTAGTGACTAGTGACTGGGGAACAACAGTCCCTCTCGCATCGTCATTTCGAGCGAAGCGAGAAATCTTTCTTGCAGACCGATAAACGATGCATGTGCGAAAGCAGAAATACGTATACCAAGGCGTCGTTTCCCTGCCAGTTCTTATGTGATACTGACCGCAGTGCCAGGAAAGACCCTTGGCTACGCTTCCGATGACAACGGCGCGTAAATTCCGCAGCACTTTTAATTTTTATGCGCCGCACCACCATTTCTCATTCAAGCGAAGCTTTCATCCGCAATCAAAGGGCACCATGCCCCACGGGCTAACCCTGAAGACAGCACCTTTTTTTCGGAGACATCCTATGACACATACACTCAAAGTCGGCTGCTATGGCGCGAAAGGCTCCTACACCTACGAGGCCATGGAGCAGCAATTCGTCGGCAAGGAACGGGAAGAATCCTATTTCCCTTTATTTGAAGACGTCGTGAAAGCCGTGAAAGACGGCACCATCGACTACGGGGTCCTCCCCATCGAAAATTCCTCGACCGGCGGCATCACCGAAGTCTACGACCTCATCCAGAAATACGACTGTGCCGTCGTCGGAGAGCAGCTGGTGAAGATCGAGCACAACCTTCTTGGCATTCCCGGCGCGACCTTGGACGACATCGACACCGTTTATTCCCATCCGCAGGGCTTCCGCCAGTGCCGCCCCTTCTTCAATGAGCACAGAGACTGGACGCTCGAGCCGTATTTCTCCACGTCTCGGAGCGCAGAGCGCGTCGCCGAAGACGGCAGGAAGAACCAGGCCGCAGTCGCCAGCCGCACCGCAGCCCGCCTCTACGGGCTCTCCGTCCTCGCGGAAAATATTTATTTCAATCAGAGCAACTACACCCGCTTCTTCATCATCGCCCCGAAGATGGAGATCACCGAAGACGCTGACAAGATCACCCTCGTCATCTCCGTCAAGCATGAGCCGGGCGCGCTCTACCACGTCCTGGGCTACTTCTTCTACGGCGGCATGAATATGACGCACCTCGAGTCCCGTCCCATGGAAGGCCATCCCTTCGAGTACTTCTTCCACATCGACGTCAAAGGCCGCATCCACGACCCATCCAACGCACAGACCCTCCACGGTCTCGCCTCCATGTGTACGTATTTTAAGGTCTTAGGAAATTATCCGTCGTGCAAGAATTAGTAGCTGGTGGCTAGGGATTAGGGATTAGGAGACTGAGAGACGGGGAGACTATCAGACTTCTGCCTTCCAAAGTCTCTTGGTCTCCAAGTCTAACGTCTCAAACGGTCATCGCCCATGATATACTCGGCGCGAAGTGACGCTCTGCTTAGCCTTCCCCATCGGGGAAGGGGGACCGCGCCAGCGGTGGATAGGGTGCTTTCGCTGGCGACGAATTGGGCAAACATGTTTTCCATCTGTCTTTCATACCGCCTGTGCCCTATCCGCCCCTTCGGGGCACCTTCCCCTCGAGGGGAAGGCTGGCGATACGAGAGTACCATCATCTCAAATTGCGGCGAAGCCGCCGCCTTCCCTGTTGAACCCTTTGAACCTGTTGAACCCGTTGCACCTGAGAACCCAAAGGAGCCTTTTATGAAACTCGGACTGATCGGAGAAGTGCTCGGACACAGCCTTTCTCCTGTAATTCACGAAAAACTATTTCACAAGCTGTCCATCCCCGGGCGCTATGACCTCATCGAGATCCCCAGGGACCACTTCGCTGAAGTACTGAGGGATACCCTCACCGCCTGCGACGGGCTGAATGTGACCATCCCCTACAAGCTCGATGTCATCCCCTTTTTGGATGACATTTCCCCGGAAGCAAAGACCATCGGCGCGGTGAATACCATCGCCAAAGCAGACGGAAAGCTCGTGGGATACAACACCGACTACTTCGGCTTCCAGCGCACGCTCCGAAAGATCGATGCCAAGGTCAATGGAAAGACCGCCGTCGTCCTCGGTCACGGCGGTGCGTCGCGCGCCATCATCCAGTGCCTTTATGATGAAGGCGCAGCAGAGATCCGCGTCATCTCCCGCCATCCGGAGAAGGTGGACTCCGATCTCCGCTCCTTTGCAGAAGAGCGCCGCGTCCGTCTCATGGACTACGCCGCTTTTGAAAGAGAGGCAGAAGGCGCACTTCTCGTGAACGCCACCCCGGTCGGTATGTATCCCAAGGTCGGCGTTTCTCCGATCTCCGAAGAGGCCGCCCGGCATTTCTCCAAGGTCATCGACATCATCTACAACCCGAAGGAGACCCGCCTCCTCCATGACGCTTCGCATGCGGACAAGGCCAATGGCATGTACATGCTCGTCATGCAGGCCATCGCGGCAGAAGAGATCTGGCTGGAAAGAGAGATCCCCGATCGCATCGCAGAAGAGATCGCAGAAGAGATGGGGGGCTAGTGGCTGGGAGCGAGCGGTGACTCCTCATCATCATTTCGAGCGCAGTCAAAAGACGCACCGCGTCAGGACTGTCCCTGAATCCTTTGGACCCGACGATCCACTTTCATAGGAAGGAGCATTCATGAAAAATATCATCCTGATCGGCATGCCCGGCTGCGGGAAATCCACACTGGGGCGGCGACTGGCCGGAGCCCTGCACCGCTCCTTTGTGGATGCCGACACCTATTTGGAAGAAAAAGAAGGAAAGAGCATCCCCGAGCTCTTCGCCGTGAGCGAAGACTGCTTCCGTGATGCCGAAGAACGCACCATCGAAGCCCTCGCAAAGAGGGAAAGCCTCGTCATTGCGACCGGCGGCGGCGTCGTGAAGCGCGCTGTCAACATCGAGCGACTGAAAAAGACCGGCACCATTTACTTCATCGACCGCCGCCCCGAAGACATCGCAGGCGATGTAGAGGTCAGCACCCGCCCCCTTCTTGCCGAAGGCAGTGCGAAAGTCTACACGCTTTACCATGAGCGCATCGCCCTCTATCGCAAGGCGGCAGACGAGATCGTGGTGAATGAGGGCACGCTGGAAAGCGTGTTCGAAAAATTGACGAAACTGGCGATCAGGGGACAGGGGATCATCTGACGCGGATAACGGGCTTGTAAGAAGGAAAGATGACGAAGCGGTGCATGAAAATACAGGCAAGATCGGTTTCTGCGATGAAATATGTCTTTCCCCAAGCACGTATTGATATAGCATAGACCCTTTTTCCCGTTCCCGTGCGATCACCGATAAACAAAGAACCTTAGGCAGAGGAGGGCTCCTTTTTATGGGGCTTTTTTTCTTTGTGAGGTGGTATAGAGGGTCTCGCTTTCTTTCGATATGAGAAGACCCGGAAGAAGGGGGCTTTCCTTCGGTGCATGGACCGAGCTTTTAGCCATGGCGGCGCGTTCCTCATTAGTGGCATGAGGGGCGGCGTTTGTGGACAGACCTTTTATCCTCGAGGCTGTCTGCGAGGGGTCTCAAAGATCCATGGTCCGAAAGGGCGATGGGGGGGAGCCTCCCGCCCTGCCCTCTTGCATTCTTCTCCTGTTTCGAGTACGATAAAGAGTAAGAATCGTCGAAAAAATCGGCGGGTGCTGCCCGTGAGACAGGCCGCCTCCCGATTTCGTAACGAACAAAGGAGACAACTATGCTGAGCGATATATGGGTATATACGAGGACCGCAAAGCTCATGATCGGCCTCCTGCTCCTGGCCGCACTGCTGCTTGCTACGCAGAATTGGCCGCTGGGGCTGCTCTTCTTTATCATCGTGGCTGGGGTCATCGTCTACGTGAAACGCTCCGACTACGGACAGGAGAAGAAGCTCCTGCGCTATCTGGATGACCTGTCCTCGGGCGTTTCGGCCGGTACGGTGTATGCGGTGAAGAACCTCCCCGTCGGCATCGCGATGATGGATGAGAAGAAAGAGCTGGTCTGGGCGAACAATGTCTTCCGCGGCTGGCTCGGCGAGGGAGCCGAGGTCGGAGTCCGTTTTCAGGATCTCATCACCGGGCAGAAGATATCCAAGATCTGGGGCAAGACCGGGTGGTTCGAGTGCCATGCGGGCGAGTCCTTCTTCCGTGTTTTCTACAAATTTCTGGACACCGGAGAGAAGAACGATACGCACTTCATGGTATTCTACTTCATGGACCGCACGGATGTCGAAAAAGCGGTGAAGGCGTGCGATGAAGCGAGGCCGGTCTTCTGCCTCATCCGTATCGACAATGTGCCGGAGGTCACCGCAGACCTCACCGATGTCGAGCGCTCGGCCCTGCTCTCGGATGTCACGGAGAAGGTCCTCTCCTCCTTCAATGCGAAAGAGGGCTTCATCAAGCAGTACTCGACGAATGATTTCGTGGCGTGCATTTCACACAAGGCACTTGCGGAAATGATGGAGAGCAATTTCGAGATCCTCGATGCAGTCCGCGCGATCCATACGGTGAACCGCATCCCGGTCACGCTCTCTATCGGCATCGTCCAGAGCAGCGATTCCTTCATGAAACAGTTCGAAGAGGCGCAGGTCTCCCTTGACCTCGCCCTTGGACGCGGCGGGGATCAGGCCATCGTCCGCCTCGGGAAGGAAGTGAAGGCCTTCGGCGGGAAATCGCCGACGTCCGTCTCCTCCACCCGTGTGCGCGTCCGCGTCGTCGCACAGGCGCTGAAGGAGATCATCGAAGACGCAGATATGGTGCTCGTCATGGGGCATAATCATGAAGACTTCGATGCCTTGGGATCGGCGGTCGGCGTCGCCCACCTTGCGCGCGCCTCCCATGTCGAGGCGCATGTCGTCCTCTCGAAGGAGCGTGACACCTGCCGCAAGATGGTCGATGCCATTGAGAAGAGCGGTGCCGCCGAAGGGCTCCTCATCGATGAGAGCGAGGCAAAGGGACTCATGACAGATAAGACCGTCGTCATCATCACCGATACGCACATCCCCGAGCTCGTCGCAGCCCCGGAAGTCCTCAAAAAAGCCGTGAAAAAGGTCGTCATCGATCATCACCGCCGTGCGGCCTCCATCATCCGACAGCCGCTTCTGACATACATGGAGCCATCCGCCTCATCGGCGTCCGAGCTTGTGACCGAGCTCGTCCAGTACTACGGCGGGGATGAAGAAATGAATGAGATCGAGGCGTCCTGCCTCTATGCAGGCATCGTCGTCGACACGAAGAACTTCGCCGTCCAGACCAGCGTCCGTACCTTCGATGCGGCGAGCTTCCTGCGTCGCTGCGGGGCAGATACGAAGCTCGTCCACCGGCTCTTTGCGGAGGACATCCACTTCATCAAGACCAAGGCAGAGATCCTGGCCCATATGAAGCTCATCGATAACTATATCGCGATCGCCGAGTGCCCGGAGGGGACAGAAGACTCCCAGGTACTCGCCGGACAGATCGCAGACTACCTTGTGACCGTGAAGGAGATCCGGACCAGTTTCCTTTTCTATCACACAGACAATGGACTCTGTCTCTCTGCCCGCTCCGACGGCTCGATCAATGTACAGGTCGTCATGGAAGCCTTGGGCGGCGGCGGTCATCTCACCGTGGCAGGCTGCCAGCTGGGCAAAGATGGAAATAAAGAAGCAGCGGAAAAGGTCATCCTGACCCAAGTCCGTAAGCAAGTAGAGGAGGAAAAAGAATGAAAGTCGTATTACTGCAAGACGTAAAGAAAATGGGAAAAAAGGGCGACGTCATCGAAGTCGCTGATGCGTATGGCCGCAACGTGCTCATCCGCAAGGGCCTCGGCGTAGAAGGCACCAAGGCAAACCTCAATACCGCCTCCCAGCGTCAGGAAGCGAAAGAATTCAAGAGCAAGGTCGCAGCAGACGAAGCCGTCATCATGGCCTCCCAGCTCAAGGCTGTCAAGGTCGTCATCAAAGTCCAGAGCGGGGAAGACGGCCGCATCTTCGGTTCCGTCACCGGCAAGGACATCAGCGAAGCTCTCGAGAAGCAGTACAAATTCAAGCTCGAAAAGAAAAATATCCGTCTCAAAGCGCCGATCAAGACCGTCGGTGAATATGACGTAGAGGTCTGGGTCCACCAGCAGGTCACCAGCACCGTCCACGTCTCCGTCGTCACAGAATAAATCTTGTATGAAAAAATCCCCGGGAGTGGTCCTGGGGATTTTTGTGTGTTGGGGAGAATGAGACGGGGAGACTCATAGACAAGGAGACTGGGAGACGTCATATATCATCCATGGTGAATTGAGCAATCTCTTGAAAGCAGGACGCTCGAAGAAGGGGACATTCCTTTTTTAGTAGATTTTCATCGAAGCAGCTACTGAAATGTGATAAAATAGAAATATATTTTATCATTCCGATCCGCCAAAACGCCCAAGATACGGCGAGATGAGCCGGATCCAAGGACATCCATCATGCCAAAGACGTATAAAAATATCCTGATCATAAAAATGAGCTCCTTAGGGGACATCATCCACGCGCTCCCCTCTCTCTACGCCCTGCGTAAAGCCTATCCCGAAGCGAGGATCACATGGGCCGTACACCCCGCCTTCGCAGGCATTCTGCCCGGCAAGCCGTGGATCGATGAAGTCTACCTCGTCGACCGGAAGCGCATCAAGCAGCTCTCCTATTGGAGAGAGATCCGCAAAGACCTGCAT
Source organism: Dialister sp. (assembly GCA_021633965.1). GTDB lineage: Bacteria > Bacillota > Negativicutes > Veillonellales > Dialisteraceae > Dialister. Next base: position 5,491 of record JAJWRZ010000022.1, on the reverse strand, counting down.
GCGCATCACTTCGACCTCGTTATCGACCTGCAGATGATCGCCAAGAGCGGACTCATCTCCTTTCTCTCCGGCGGCAGGGAAAAGATCGGCTACCACGATGGCAGAGAAGGCAGTTTCCTCTTCAGCAAACCGATCTCCGGACCTCACAAGCACGGACACATCATCGAGCAGCTCTTAGACGTCATGCGCTATCTGGGCTGCCCCGCAGACAAGATCGAATTTCCCCTCCCTGATCTGACAAAAGAAATGGAAACCGTCACTGCGCTTCTCCGGACAAACGGCGTCAAAGGAAGCTACGTCCTTCTCGTCCCCGGGACACGGGGCGACTATAAGAAATGGCCCATCGAGTACTGGGGCGAGCTTGCAAGGAAACTCGCCGAAGACAAGATCACCACCGTCATTGCGGGCTCAAAAGGCGAGATGCCCATGGGCGAAGCCATCCGGAAAATCTCTCCTTCCCCGTATACCGTGAACCTTATGGGACAGACGAACCTCTTAGAACTCGCCGCTCTTGAAAAAATGGCGGCGCTCCACATTTCCAGTGACACCGGTCCACTCCATATCGCAAACGCCGTCCACGCTCCCATCATCGCTCTTTTCGGCCCGACGCCGCATAAGCGGAATGGCCCGTACGGCAATTCGAACTGCCATTTTTTGATTGCAGATCATCCACTGACGAAGGAGTGCAGGATGAGCAGCATTCCGGTGGATCGGGTGTATCAGCTGGTGCAGGATATTTTAAAGAAAGATACTTGATAGGTAAGGACGGGTCATCGTGACGAATAAATACTGCTATATTTCTATGTCAGCCTTTGCTATGCTGTCCTTTGCTTCTCTTGCCGTGGGCAATGCGCTTCTTGCCATAGCTACACTGTGTTTCCTGATCTATGCTTTTAAAAACAGAGCTGCGCTACATGTGCCGGATAAGACATATTATCTTGCTATTGGGATATTTATTGGAACGATGCTGATCTCCGCTTTTCTCAGTGGAGATATCAAGCAGGGAATGAAAATCTGGATCAACGCATGGTTCTGGCGACTGATGCCTTTCTTTATTATCACGCTGGCCGTTAGAGAGGCAGAGAGAGTCAAAAAAGTTTTGATCTTCTCATTCGCTGGTATTGCGATGGGAGGCCTTTGTGTGGTGTATCAAGGACTAGGCGGTGATGCAAGAGCTGCCGGTTTCTTCGGGCATCCGATGACATTTGCGGGCTACCTTTGTATCTATCTTCCGCTTTTATTTGTACTGCTTTTTGAAAAATCTGTTTCTGTCCGAGGACGGTGGTTTACGGGAGGTTTGGTGATCTTGCTTTCTGCAGCACTGCTCTTCAATGCGACCAGAGGCGCTTGGCTGGCAGTAGTTTGCACGATTTCCTTACTGCTTCTTTATTATCTCACGCAACGAAAAAAGCTGGCTGCGGTTATTCTTTGCTGCCTGCTTGCCGTTGGTGCAGGGCTTACCCAATACCCGCCCTTGGTGCAACGTGCTCAAAGCATTACGGATACCAAAAACCAGTCCAATCACGAGCGACTTCTGATCTGGCACAGCGCGTATGAAATGTTCAAAGACCACCCGGTCATAGGCGTTGGCTTGGGGCAGTACAAGGACAATTACCAGAAGAAATACATTTCGCCGGAAGCGAAAGAGCCGCTCCTTGCTCATGCCCACAACAACTTCATGCAGATGCTGGCAGAGAATGGGTTCATCGGTTTTGCTGGCTTTATGACGTTGATTTCCTGCTTCATCGGTTACTCTTTCAAGCGCTTCTGGCAGGAAGGGAATCCATATGCCCTGATGATGTGTGCATCGGCGCTGGCGCTGGTGCTGCAGGGGCTGACGGAGTATAATTTTGGTAATGGTGCCGTTATGAAGAGCTTCTGGCTGGTTCAAGGGTGCCTTCTGGTGCTTAGCCAAAACTGGAAAAAGGAGAGCCCGGAGCAGGACGCATAGCCACTAAGCGACATGCCGGGTGTATTTATGAAATCAAAGGAAACGTGTATGACTTCCACATACAAAAATATTCTCGTCATCAATACGATGCACATCGGTGACCTCATGCTGGTGACGCCGGCGCTTCGGACGCTGCGGGCAAACTATCCGAAAGCTCACATCGCGCTTCTGACAGACAAACCGCTGGCCGACCTCGTGCGCTGTAATGAAAACATCGACGAATGCATCCTGATCGACAAGCACGGACGAGACAAGGGGATTCTGGCGCTCATCCGCTTCATCCGGCAGATACGGAAACGTCACTTTGACCTCGTGATCAATTACCATCGCAATGAGAGAGCCTCGGCGATCGCGTCTTTTTCCGGCGGGAAGAACATCGTCGGTTACGCGCAGCCCTTTTTCCATCGTTTCTTTGACCACTGGATGCCAAACTTGGCGATGGCGGACACGCCGAAGGACAAGGTCATGCACCAGACGCTCTGCCATTTGAAGGTCTTGCAGGAAGCGGCTGGATGCACGAAGCTCGATGACAGAGGCCTCGAGATGTGGCTGCCGTCCGAAGAGGAAAAGAAAGCCTCCGACCTCTGGCAGAAAGAATTTGCTAAGGACGATCGCGTCATCGCCTTCAATATCGGTGCAAGCTGGATGACGAAGCGCTGGATCGATGCCTACTTTGCCGAGTGTGCTGACCGTTTCATTGAAGAGGGCTATCACATCGCCTTTCTGGGTGGTCCGACAGATGTGGCGATCGTCAAGGCATGCATAGGGAAAATGAAAGGAAAAGACAGTCCGAAGGTACATGTCTTCACCGGAAAAGTCAGCCTTACCGTGCTGGCGGGGCTGCTTCGCCGCTGCTGCCTCTTTCTGACGACCGATTCCGGCCCGATGCACGTCGGCGTCGCGATGAATGTACCGATCGTCACCATGTTCGGCGCGAGCCCGGTGCCGACCTTCTACCCCTATGATGGCAAAGACATTGTCATCAAGACGCCGGAGTCCTGCCACCCCTGCGGTATCCACGACTGCCCGAAAAAAGGCGAGGACCACATGGCCTGCATGAAACACATCCCCGTCGATGTCGTGATGAAATACAGCGAAGAACTACTGGCTCGCTACGGCGGCAAGTCCGCGCGCGAACTGCCCAGAGAGCGCGGAAACCACCAGTGCCGCATCATCGCGCTGTGAGAGGACATTATGAAACAGAAAGAACTTTACGACTTTGTGAATGAGCATACCGCGCGCTGCCGCATCCTCGTTGCAGGTGACGTCATGCTCGACAAATACTACTACAGCGAAGTCACCCGCATTTCCCCGGAAGCCCCTGTGCCGATCGCGCACGTACGCTCGGAAATGGAGACACTCGGCGGTGCGGCAAATGTGGCGCACAATTTGGCGCGCCTCGGCTGCCAGACTTCCATCGCTGGTTTCGTGGGTGATGACTACCACTGTAAAAGCCTGCTGGAGAAATTTCACAAGAGAGGCATCGCCTGCGAAGGTCTCATCAAGACCGACCGTCCGACCACGACGAAACTCCGCATCATCGGCGGGCATCAGCAGATGCTCCGGCTCGACTTTGAAGAATCTGCGCCCATCACAGGAGACGATGCTGCCCGCTTTCTGGATTACATCCAGCAAAAGCTCCAAGAAGGCCTGGACTGCCTCATTATTTCCGACTACGGCAAAGGCGTCTGTACGAAAGAAAACTGCCAGGCCATCATCGCTGCCTGCAAGGCGCACCACGTGCCTGTCATCGTCGACCCGAAAGGGACGAACTGGATGAAGTACGCCGGTGCGGACTATATCACGCCGAACCTCAAGGAAATCAACGCCGTTCTCACCGAACCTATCCCCAATGAAGACGTGCCCGTCGAACAGGCAGCCCGCGCCGTGATGAGGAAATTCCACCTCGGCAGCATCATTGTCACCCGCTCCGAAGCCGGTCTCTCCCTTGTCAGGGAGGAGGAAATCGAGCACATCCCCACCAAAGCGCAGGAAGTCTTCGACGTCTCCGGTGCCGGTGACACCGTCATCGCCGTCTTCGCCATGGGCATCGCCGGCGGCCTTGCCCCGCGAGACAGCGCCTACCTCGCGAACCTCGCCGCCGGCGTCGTAGTCGCCAAGCTCGGCACCTACGCCGTCAGTCAGGAAGAACTCATAGCGGCGCTCAAGAAAGAGAAATAGGTTTTAACCGGTTTAAGAGGGTTAGCCCTTTGACTGTGAATGAAAGCTCTGCTCGAATGAGAAATGGTGGTGCAGCGCCACGCGCTGAGTATAAAGCGGGCGATGCTTGCCACTCTGGCTTCTTCCTCCTTCCTCTGGAAGGAGGTGTCCCGAAGGGGCGGAGGCTGGCTTTGCTGGCCATTGCCCGTGGGCTCGTGCCCAGTTACCAGTCACTCCTGATCCTTGATGCACTCATCCCTATCTACTATTTACAAGGAGGAACACACATATGATTATTGTCACAGGTGGTGCCGGATTCATCGGCAGCAACATTGTCAAAACATTGAATCGTCAGGGACGCAGCGACATCCTGATCGTCGACGACCTGAAAGACGGCCTCAACTACAAAAACCTTCGTGGACTCGAATTTCTCGACTACCAGCACAAGGACGATTTTCTCGAAGCCATCGAGAGCGACCGCTTCGACGGCACTGACGTCGACGTTGTTTTCCATGAAGGCGCCTGCTCCGACACCATGGTCTACGACGTGAACTACATGATGCGCACGAACTACGAATATTCCAAGTCTCTTCTGCACTTCTGCCTGCGTCACCGCATTCCCATGATGTACGCCTCCTCCGCCTCCACCTACGGCGGCGGTGAACACGGCTTCCGCGAAGGTGACGAATGCGAAGACGCGCTGAATCCCTACGCTTTCTCCAAGCTCGCCTTCGACCGCTACGTCCGTCAGGTCATGCCGAAAGCCCAGAGCCAGGTCGTCGGTCTCAAATACTTCAACGTCTACGGCCCGCAGGAACACCACAAAGGCAAGATGGCCTCTATCCACTATCAGCTCTACAACCAGATCCACGCCACCGGCAAAGCCCGCCTCTTCCGCGGCTGGGGCGATATCCAGGGGAAACCCGTAGGCGACGGTGAGCAGCGCCGAGATTTCGTCTACGTCAAAGATGTCGTCAAAGTGAACCTCTGGTTCTGGCAGCATAAAGGCCCCTCCGGCATCTACAACTGCGGCCCCGGCCATGCGCAGAGCTACAACGAAGTGGCGAATGCCATCATCAAAGCCATGGGCAAAGGCGAGATCGAGTACGTGGACTTCCCGGAAGTTCTGAAAGGGAAATACCAGAATTTCACCGAAGCCGACCTCACGAACCTCCTCGCAACCGGTTACGATGAAGGATTCACCGATATGGAGCAGGCTGTCAAAGAGTACGTAGACTTCCTCGACCAGGGCGGATATTTCAAGTATAAGAAATAATATTTCTGCGAATACAGAGCAAATAAAAAGACAAACGAAATGCAGCGTCTGATCAGCCCCTGTCAAGGTAGACATGGCAAATATCTAAAAAAAATTACTGCCGT
>JAJWRZ010000021.1:0-19323 GCA_021633965.1 Dialister sp. | reverse complement strand
CTATTATATAATTAGGTAATTTTGTGCGTCTTTCGCACTATATGATTTTCAGGGTCATTGTCTGCACAAGATCAGACACGCAGGGGAGGTATTATGTCGGAAAAATCTTTGGAAGAATTGGAATTTGAGGAAACTGGTGTCACCCGGAAGGAGCGCTGGAAGGTCATGTGGGCTTCGATCGTCGGGTATGCGATGGATGGACTGGATGTTTTGATCCTGTCCTTTGCCATGGCAGCAATCGTTGCGGAGTTTGGCCTGACGCTCGGGGAAGGCGGGCTGATCGCGACGTACACGCTGATCGGTACGGTCCTTGGCGGATATCTTTTCGGTGTCTTTGCTGATTACTTCGGTCGTGTGCATACCTTTGCACTGACCATCATCATTTTCTCGATCTTCACCGGGGCCTGCGCTTTTGCAGACAATGTCATGCATCTCAATATCCTTCGTTTCCTCGCAGGGCTCGGCCTTGGCGGAGAATACGGGATCGGCATGACGCTGGTCACGGAGACCTGGCCGGCAGCGAAGCGCGCGCGTGCTACGGCGGGCGTGGCGATGGGCTGGCAGGCGGGGGCTGTACTCGCAGCCGTCCTGGCGGCTGTCGTTCTTCCGGATTACGGCTGGAGAGGCCTTTTCCTTGTGGGGGTTATCCCGGCGCTGCTGGCGGCATGGGCGCGCCATGGCTTGAAGGAACCACCGATGTGGCTGAAGCGCAAGGAGCTGAAGAAGCAGCTGAAAGCAAGAAAGGCGGCTGGAGAGACGCTGACGGCGGAAGAAGAGGAAGAGCTCGCGGAAGTAAGCAAGTTCCCTCTCGCGCATCTGTTCTCCAGCCCGTCGAAGACGGTGACCACGATTTCTCTCACCATCATGACGAGTGTACAGAATTTCGGCTATTACGGCATCATGGTGTGGCTGCCGATGATCCTTCTGAAGGAGCACGGCCTTTCCACAAAGTCGATGTCCGGCTGGATGGTCGTCACGGTCATCGGTATGATCGCAGGCATTTATGTCTTCGGTTATCTCTCGGACCGTTTCGGCCGTAAGAAACCGTACCTGCTCTTCTACGTGTGCGCAGCAGCTATGGTGTATGTGTATGTCAATCTGGGAACGCCGCTCCTCTTGCTCTTCGGCGGTGCGATGCTCGGCTTCTTCTGCAACGGCATGATGGCCGGCTATGGCACGCTGCTTTCTGAAAACTATACGACGGATGCGCGCTCGACGGCGCAGAATTTCATCTTCAATACGGGCCGTGCGGTCGGCGGTTTTGCCCCGGCGATCATTGGTGCGCTGGCACAGGCGAATGGCTTCTCTGCGGCTTTCGCTCTGCTGTCTTGCGTGTACCTCGCGGCAGCACTCAATGTCCTTTTCTTCATCAAGGATACCAAGGGTGTGGCGATCAAATAGTTGCTGTCACTGGGCAATAAAAAAGACTCGTGAAATCTCACGAGTCTTTTTTTATTGTCTTATATGTCTTATAACCCCAGCGCTTCTTCGCAGGTGGCTGGCATTTCCGGTGCGGGCGTCTTGAACCATTTTTCATGGAGCTCATTCAGGGTACCCTTCTGCTTCAGGTCGGCGATGGCTTTATTGACCTGCTGCTGCAGTTCTTTGTTGTCTTTATTGAAGCCAAAGGCGAAGTACTGGACTTTGGAGTCCGGCACATCGACCACGCGGAAATTGTCCTTGCCGTCTGTCGCGACGAAGTAGTCTGCGGCAGGTTTGTCGAGGATGCCCGACTTCGCACCGCCTGCTTTGAGTTCCATCACGATATCCGATGCATGGTCGAAGCCGCGGATCTTCATGCCCTTATCCTGGGCATAGTACGCCGCTGTCGTACCCATCTGTACGGCGACTTCGGCGCCGTCCTGCATGTCTTCGACAGAGTGGATCGGGCTGTCTTTCGGGGTCACGACCGCAAGCTTCGTCGCATAGAAGGGGGCGGCGAAGAGGATCTTGCCGGCTCTTTCTTTCGTGGCTGTCATGCCGGAAGCCGTCATGTCGACTTCATGCGACTGCAGAGATGGGATGAGTCCGTCAAACGCAATGTTCTTGAATTCAACATCGCGGCCCAGTTCTTTCGCTACCGCGCGTACTACGTCGATCTCATAGCCGGTATAGTCTTTTCCGTCTTTGGATTTAAATTCAAAAGGCACATATGTCGCATTCGTAGCGACTTTCAGCGGGGCTTTGCCCGATGCCGAGTCTGCCTTCTTCTCGCTGCCGCAGCCGGATGCAAGTCCGAGTGCGAGCACGGCCGCTGCGGCCAGTGCCAATCCCTTTTTCCAAGTTTTCATTCTTATCGCCTCTTTTAAAATGTATAATCATAAAATGATGTACATATTATATAAAGCGGTATGCGATTTGTCCACGAGAAATCAAAAGGATATGCTTGGAGAAGCGACTGCGCCGCAGTATAAAGGCGGGCGATGCTCGAAGGTGAGCGGGTAGCAGGTTTCCTGTTTGAGTTTGTCTGATAGGAGCCGTTTGAACGAGAATGACAAAGATTTCTTGCTTCGCTCGAAATGAAGATACGAGAGAGACTGATGTCTTCTAGTCTCTTAGTCTTCCCTGCACTTGAGACTCCTAATCCCTAGCTACCAGTCACTAGTCACTTGTCCCCCGTCTCCCATCGTGCTACTTCGATGGCTTTCCCAAAGGTGAAGGACCAGAGGTAGAGGTGCTTGACGGGCTTTCCCAGCAATTTCTCGGCGGATTCGCCGTAGACCTGGAGCTGGATCTTGTAATGGGCTTTCAGCTCTTCTTCGGTCATGGTGCGGTCGGTCTTGTAGTCGATGATGGTGAGACCGTCTGCTTCTTCCACGAGGCAGTCCATGATGCCCTGCAGGAAGAGGGTCTCGCCCTCTTCACACTGCGGGTAGAAGGAATGGGCGGGAAGGAGGATGGAGAAGGGCATTTCCTTCCTTACGGCAGCGGCTCTTCGCATCAAAGCGGCGAGGGGGCTTTGGGCAAAGGTGAGGAGGGCTTCTACGGGATTGCGATCTTTTCGATGGGAGAGGAGGACCTTCGTCTCCTCTTCGGTGAAGACGTGCTTGTCGGAAAGGGCGCGGATGTGTTTTCTGAGAGCGTCTTCGGTGGGGGAAAGGGCAGTGAAGTCGATCATTTCCATCGCCTTGTGCATGAGGGTACCGAAGGAGGTGCCGCTATACAGGGGGGCGTCCTCGCTTAGGAAGGCGGGCGGCGTGCTGTAGTCAGCAGGAAGATCTTCTGTCTTTGCTGCGCTCTCGAGGTCGCCCGCAAGGATAGAGGAGGCGTAGGGCGCCTCGCCCCCGGCATATTCTGCCTCTTCGCGGAGCTTGACGGCGGCGGTGGCGGTGAGTTTGGCCGGGGTCGCTGTCGCGCCGGGGAAGGCGTAGTGCCAAGTGAGCTGTCGGGAGAGCCAGTCCGGGACGGTTTCCGGAAGATGGGCGAGGAAGGCCTCTCTATCGAAGGCGGGGGATGCGGCCTTTTCTTCCTTCGCCGTTTCCGGCTTCTCACTCTCTTCGAGGAGGGCTTTCTCGCTTTCTGTGAGCAGGTCTTTCTGGGGGATGATGCGGAAATCAAAGTGGGAGTGATCGCCCGCAGCATCGCCTTGGAAGGAGGGGATCTTCTCGAGGCGGCTCCAGACAGGGGAGAGGTCTCTGTGGTGGAGTGCGGCGGGGAGGATCCAGTCCAGGTAGGAGCGGGCATGGGAGATGAGGTGTGAGGGGAGCGGGAGCGGCGTATCATTTCCGCTGCCGGCGAGCGGGGTCATGCAGGCGGCGAGCACTTTCTCTGCATCCTTGACGGAAGCGGTGAGGTAGAGGGTATCGCGGGCACGGGTCATGGCGACGTAGAGGAGGCGTGCTTCTTCGGCACGGCTTTCACGCTCGGAGGCGGCGCGGACGGCGTACCAGTAGAGGGAGGGCCAGCGCAGGCGTCTTTCGATGTCGAAGTATTGGATACCGAGGCCGAGCCCTTTGTGGCAGAGGGCGATGCCGGTCATGTCCGAGGCATTGAAGTTTTTCGCGAGGTCGGCGAGAAAGACGACGGGAAATTCCAGTCCTTTGCTGCTGTGGATGGTCATGATACGGACGGCATCGGTAGAGACGGCGTCGGTCTTTGTCTGGAAAAGGCCATCGCCCTTGAGCAGGCTCGACAGCTCTGTGAGGAAGGGGTAGAGACCGTTGTGCGTGCCTGTGTCGCGCGCGCGGGCGAGCTCATAGAAGGAAAGCAGGTGGGCGCGGCGGGCATGTCCGCCGGGAAGGCCGGAGACGTAGGTGAGGTAGTCGGTGTCCTCCCAGATCTCCTGAAGGAGTGGTGCGATGCCGCCTTGCACGGCATGCTCGCGCCATGCGCTAAAGTGAGTGAGGAAGGCGGACAGGGCGTCGGCCTTTTCTCTGGAGAGCAGGGGCGCGGCTTTTTCGAGGAGCGGGAAGAGATGGTCTGCCTCGTTTTCTTTCATGAGGAGACGGAGATGGGCGAGGTCTGTCTCCGTGAGCCCTACGAAGAAGGAGCGGAGCACGGCGGTGAGCGGCAGGTCCTGCAGCGGGTTATCCAGGATCTGAAGGAGAGCGATGAGTGTCTGTACTTCCAGATTCTTCACATAGTCATCGTCCCTAGAGGAGACGGCAGGGATGTGATGCTCCTTCAGGATCTTGAGCAGGGCGGGGCCTTTCGATGCGATGGAGCGGAGGAGGATCACGATGTCTCCATATCGGATAGGACGGAAGGTGCCGTCCTTATTCATCACCTGCCGTCCTTCTTGGATGAGGCTCTCGATATGGCTGGCGATGAGGCGGCCTTCGGCGTCGATCGTGGAGATCTCCTTGAGCTCGGGCCGGTCCGTCTCGGCAAGTTCGCTGCCATCGATGAGCTCGATCGTGACGCGGCCGCCGACGTAGTTTTCCGGGCGTGTTTCTTCGTATCGTCCTGGGTAGAGGGCTTCGGCGTCTCCGTAGGTAAGCTCCAGATTTTTCTCTGTCATGAGCTGCCGGAAAAGATAGTTGATGGAGGAGAGGACGGCGGCATCGCTTCGGAAGTTGCGGTTCAGGTCGATGCGCTGGTCGCTCTCGCCTTCTTGATGGAAGCGGTGGTACTTGGATAGGAAAATCGTGGGGTCGGCCTGCCTGAAGCGGTAGATGCTCTGCTTGATGTCGCCGACAAGGAAACGGTTATGCCCGTTCGAGAGGAGGGTGGTGATGAGCTCTTGAATGCCATTCGTATCCTGATACTCGTCGATCATGACTTCCTTGTAGTTTCTTCGGATGGAGAGTGCGGCTTCGGAGGGGAAGTCTTCGGCGTGCTCGGGGGTGAAGTCAGGATCTTTTGTGTCGAGCAGAAGGGAGAGCGTATAATGCTCGAGGTCATTGAATTCCATCACGCCTTCTTGTTTCTTCCTTGCCAGGTAGCTGCGTCCGAAGTCGAGCGCAAGCGCGGAGAGGACTTTGACTTCCGGGGCCATGGCGCGGGTCTCTTTGATCCATTGCGAGGGCGTAATGGAGAGAAAGGGGAGGAGCTTTTTCTTATAGGTATCTTTGGCCGTGTCGCGAAGAGTTTTGATCGCTTCCGCTTCCGGGGATCTGTTGAAATCCGTGGACTTGATGCCGTAGGCTTTGGCTTTGGCAGCGGAGAGGCCCGGCATTTTTTTCGGGGTAAAGGAGGGCATGGCATAGAGTGCCTGCCAAGTGGTGACTTGGGCGAGGGAGGAGAAGAAGGCGTACTCTTGGCTGAGCGGCTCGCCGTAGACATCGCGTGCGATGGGATTTAGATCCAGAAGGGAGAAGGTCTGCCGGTAGAGGTCGCAGATCTTTCCGGCGGTGTCGATGAGCTCGGATAGGATGGGCTGCGTCCATGGGAGGGTGTCGAGCGTGGCATCCCCCGGGATCTCATAGGCGGAAGGGAGGCGCGTGAGCCAGACGTCTGGGAAGGGCATGGAGGAGGCGTAGCGGTGCATGCGCAGGATCATCTGGCGCAGGGCCTGGTCCTGATGGCCGCTTGCAAAGAGGTCGCAGGTGGTGAGGAAATCGGGATCTCCCTCCTCATACCAGCGCTCGAGGACTTCTGTCAGTACATCATCGGCGAGAATGCGCGCATCATTTTCATCGGCCATGATGCGTGTCTTCGGGTCAAGATCGAGCAGGTAGAAATATTGACGCACGAGGGACTGGAAGAAGGCGTCCAGTGTGGAGATCTGCGCGCTCGAAAGGAGCGAGATCTGTCGCTCCAGGTGGCGGACGAGCGGGAGGTCCTTGGCGGCATCTGCGGCCTCGAGCTCACGGGTGAGAGAGGCGGAAATGCGGGACTTCATCTCGCTGGCTGCGGCTTTTGTGAAGGTCAGCACCAGGAGCTCATGGATGTCTGTGTGACTTTCGGGGTCTGCCGCGAGGCGGGTAATGCGTTCCGTCAGGACGGCGGTCTTTCCGCTGCCCGCGGCGGCGGATAAGAGGAGGTTTTTATTTCGGATGCGCAGGGCCTCTTCCTGCTGGGGTGTCCAACTCATGATGGCTCCTTTTTTTAATGAGGAATGAGGAATGAGGAATGAGGAATGCTGGTGCGGCGCATAAAAATCATGAAGCGCCGCGCTAACGGTTTTCTCGTATCGCAAACCTAAGGAAACGCTGATTAAATCGCAGAGTCAGCTTCTACAAGAATTTTTATACATAGCTTCGTCATAGCCCTCCTTAAATAGCTCGCTATTCGCGTCAGGTTATTCCTCGCTATGCATAAAAATCCAAGAGTAAAATCTGACAACGATTTAATCAGTGTTTCCCTAATCCCTAGCTACTAATCCCTAGCTCCCAGTCCCTAGTCCCTAGTCGCCAGTCACTCTTTCGCGCGTTCTTCCAGTTCTTTTTTCAGCGTGCTGTCGCTGGGGAGGCGCACGTAGTCATAGCTCTCTTCCTCTCGGCCAGGGTCGAAGCGGCAGATGGTGTGGTAGGGGCAGCAGCGGCAGGGAGTGATGCCCTTATAGCTGGCAGGGCAGATGGAGATGTCGCCTGCGATCATACGGCTGTGGAGGGAGAGGATGTTTTTTCTGACGATGGTAAGGAGGGCGGAGAATTGCTCCTGCGTCAGGGCAGAAGCGGATCCCTTGTGGAGGCTGCCGTCGTTGGTGAATCTCACGGGCAGGCAGGAGTCGCTTTCGCCGGCGTCCTTGTCGAGGGACTTTAGGAGGGATGGATCTGCGAGGACGTAGCCGGAGGCGTGATCCTTTTCAGAAAGGTTGACGTTTCCATTCGGTGGGACCTGCTCGACTTTGGTGACATTGCCCGACAGGTAGATATACATGAGCGCGGCGGGGAGAAGCTGCTCTTCGGAATGTTCCTGCTCGACGGCGAGAAGATAGGTGAGGAGCTGGAGCTTCAGTCCGGCGACGATCTCTGCGAGCGTGGCTTCGGTATGGCCGGTCTTGTAGTCAAAGATGGCGACGGCATCGTCCTTCACATCGAAGCGGTCGATCTTTCCTGAAATGGTGAGTGTCTCACCGTCTTCCTTGGCAAGGTGGAGGTAGAAGGCTTTCTCAAGGTCTTTGGTATCGAATTCGCTTCGCTGGCTCCACGAGCGAAGGAAGGTGAGCGTTTCCCGGAAGGTGCGGTCGAGGCTTCTTTTCGTATAGCGGGAGGTGGCATCGGAGGAGAGGATGCCGTATTTCATCTTTTCGGAGAGGGCGCCTGCGATGGTGGAGGAGATCTCGCGGATGTCTTCATCACTGGCGTCGCGCCACTGCCTTTTTTGCCGGGTGAGTGTGCTGCCGAACTGGTGAAGGCCTGCGTGAAGGTAGTTGCCAAGGTCCAGGCTTTGAATCTCTCCTTCATCACGGGCTTCCAGTGCCAGGCCGTACTGGAGGAAATACTTGTAGGGGCAGCTGCGATAGGTCTCCAGACGTGTCATGGAGCTTACGTAGCGCCCGCCGGGCTGGAAGAGGGCGCGGGCGAGTTCTTGCGGCAGGGCGTCGGGGGTATTGCTGTAGGAGAGGGCGCGCAGCTTTTCAGAAAGGATGCGCTGCCAGTGGGGACTTGCCATCGCCCAGCGGGCGAGTGCGAGCCAGGGGGAGGTGCTTTCCGGCAGGCCTTCCTGCAGAAGGCGGGGAAGGAGCGAGAGAGCTTCTTCTGGGTTGGCAAAGAAGCTGTGGTCGGGATCTTTCAGCGTGGGAGCGTGAGCGGCGGCGCATTCTGAGCTGTAGCCGAGCTTGGAAAGCTGGAGGGCGAGGAAGGAGGGCTCGCATTCTTTTCCGTCACTTCCGAGCGATGGGGAGGTGAGGTAGAGCGCATCGGAGGCACGGGTGAGGGCGAGATAGACGAAGAACTGCTCCTGATGGATCATCTGCATGAGATCATTCCCGAAGGTGAGCTGGCTGTTTTCAGAGAGAGCCTGCTTTTCCCATGCGGAGAAGAAGCCGCTCTCTTCGACGCGCTTGGGAAATTCGCCTTCGATCACGCCGGGGATGAAGACGACCTTCGCTTCCATCGCATAGCCGCGGTCCATGCCTGTCACGGTCACATGGTCGAGTGTCGGAGGGATGGTGGAATAGGTGAGGGCAGAGAGACCGTCTTCGAAGAGGGCGCGGAAATCTTCGGCTGTCATTGCCTCATCCCCTGCGACGTGGACGATCTCATCCAGAAGGCCTAGTACCTTCTTCCAAACCTGCAGGTGGGGGCGAAGGCCTGTCTTTTCAAAGGCGGCTTCATCCCATGCCGACAGGGTGTGAGGCACCTTCTCGCTGAGGAGAAAGCGGTAGAGTATGGCCGCGCGGTCTTTAGCGGAGACAGCGGATCGCCACGCTTCGGAAAGGGGATCGAGAAGGGAGGTGAGGCGCGTGCGCCATTCATTCACGCGGCGGCGCTCGGCGAGCTCGGCCTCGGACAGCGGCGGGGGCGCCTCATCGAGATCGCGGCAGCTGCGCTGCTCCCAGCTGTCATGCCATTGCCAGGGCCGGATGCGGCGGGAAAGGACGTAGTTTTCCAGTCGGTCGATCTCTTCCTGTGAGAATTCAGGCAGGAGCGAGGTCTTTAAAAGACGAAAGAGGGTGAGACGCTGCCAGCCTGCGTTCCTTCTGCCTGTTTCCTTTGCGAGAAACTGCAGCAGGAAGGAGGTGAGCATCACGAGCGGGTGGTTATTCATGGGATGCTTCTCATCAATGAAGCCGGGGATGCCGTAAGTGGCAAAGGAGCGGGTAAAGAGGTCGCTGTAGTTTTCCGGCGTACGCGAGAGGACGAGGATGTCACGGTAGCGAAGGCCCTTGTCTCGGACGAGCGATGTGATGGTGCGTGAAATGAGATCCACTTCTTCCTTCGGGCTTTCTGCGGTGATGAGGTGGAGCCCCTCCTTCGCGCGCCCGTCCTCCGGGCGGGGGCGTGCGTGGCGTTTGAAGAAATGGTGCGCCATGAGAGAAAGGTCGCTGGTGCGGAAGCGTTTTTCTTCCGTGAGCACGATGGAGGAGGAATGGCGGATCGCGCCCTGCAGCTGGCTGTAGAGCTGATATGGCCGGGCGAAGTTCGGATTTTCCGCCGCCTCTTCCGGACTGTCCATCTGCAGCGTCATGGTGACTTCCTCGGCTGTGTGAACGAGCGCGGACACGATGCGGATCTTCTGCGGCGCCATGCCGTTGAAGCCATCGATCCAGATGTGGGAGCCACGGAGCTTCTCTGACTTGGGGATCTCCCGTGCGAGAAGGTCGAAGAGGCTCCCTTCATAAGCAAAATGCATACGCAGATAGTCATGGTACGCTTTATATAAGAGGGAGAGGTCAGCGAGCTTTTTCCCAAGCGGTGTCTCGCCTTCCCGCTGCGAGGCGGCAAGGAGGTCGTCTTCTGTGATGAGAAACATGTCGAGCTGATGGAAGAAGGCGGTCAGCTTCTCCGAGAAATGCGGCTGTGATGCGGCGCGGAGGATCACCTGCAGCTCGTCCTTGTGTGCATCCAGAAGGCGGCGCAGGATGATCTGCTGGCCCAGCGGTGAAAGGGCATCGGCGACCGGCGAGTGCAGCTCTTGAAAAACGCGGTAGGCGAGGCGCGAGAAGCCGCACACCGTCACATCGATGAAGCCGGCGCCGGGGAAGGATTTGGCGAGCAGGTACTCCGCTGTGTAGGTGCCCTGATCGGGGACAAGAAGGTAGGCGCGGCCGCCCGGTGTTTTTTTCAGATAGTCTTGGATCTCGCGGCAGCAGCGGGTGGTCTTTCCCGTGCCGGCGCGGCCGAAAATAAAATGCAGGCTCATAGAAGGCTCCTTTGGATGTGAAGGACTAGTGGCTAGGGATTAGGGATTGGGGATTAGGAGTGATTGGTGACTAGTGACTGGTGACTAGTAGCTAGGGATTAGTAGCTAGGGATTAGGTTACGATACGAGAACACCGCTAGTATAGCGGTTTGTTAACTTCAGGACTTAGTGAGAAGTGGTGGAATGTCTTGGCTCCCCATCGGGGGAGCTGCCCGAAGGGCTGAGGGGGCTACGTAGCGGTATTGCATGAAAGTGTTGGAATATCGATAGCATCGGACTATTCAACATAGCACGCTATACCGCTAGCATGCCCCTATTGCCTTCGGCACTTCCCCCGAAGGGGAAGCAAGTCGCTACGACGCTAATTCTGACTGCACTTGTATGCCGATTTAAAGTCCACTTGATCGAAATACGCAATACTAGTTTCAAACCTCCGCGGCGCTTCCATATTTTTATGCGCCGCACCTTCCCCGTTGAACCTATAGAACCTGCTGAACCTCTTTCGCACGCAATCAAAGGGCGGCACGCCCAAGGGACTAACCCTGAACCCCGAACCCATCAACCCATTCTTTATGTTATAATAATAGTAAAATTATTTCATAAGAAAAACAAGGAGAACAAACGAATGGGTGAAAAGCTATGGACCCGTGAATTCATCGGCATGGGTCTCACGAATTTCTTTTACTTCATGTCCCAATACATCATGATCGCGGCGCTGCCGGTCTACATCATGGATGATCTGGGGCTCGGCGAGTGGGAGGCAGGGATGGCGATGACCTGCTTTCAGATCGGCACGGTGGTGTCCCGCCCGCTCGCAGGGCGTGTGATCGATGCGGTGAATAAGCAGCGTCTGCTCCTCATCGTTTCCGTGCTGCTCTTTCTCCTGATGACGGGCTTTCTTCTCGCGTATCGTCTGGAGATCGCGCTTTCGCTGCGACTCATTCACGGGATCGTCTTCGCACTGGGGACGACGGCCTCGGCGGCGATGGCGGCGCTTGTGCTTCCTGCCCGGCGGAAGGGAGAAGGCATCGGCTACTTTGCGGTCTGCGGAAATATGGCAATGGTCGTGGGACCTTTAGTGGGACTCGTCATCATCGAGCACTTCGGCGCATCGGTGCTGTTCCTTTTCCTTTCGGTGATGGCTGCATGTGCGATCGTTTCAGGAAATGGGAAACGCCTGCCCGCGCGCGTGGTGCTGCCTTCGGGAGAAAAGCACCGCGGATTTCATTTTTCGGATTTCTTTGAAAAGAAGGCGCTTCCGGCGGTCATCCTGGGCGGGCTTGTCTTTTTTGCCTACGGCGGTGTGCTGACATTCATTCCTATGTACACGAGAAGCCTTGGTATAGGCTCTTACACGAGTCTCTTCTTCCTTGTCTTTGCGCTCGTCATCGTCGTATCCCGTCCGTTTGTCGGCTACCTCTTCGATCACCATGGCTCGGACTATACGGTGTATCCGGGCTTCCTTTTCTTCTCGGCGGGCTTTCTCCTCTTCTCGCAGGTCGAGGGGCCTTTCCTCCTGCTCCTCTCCGCGGCGGTGCTGGGGATCGGCTTCGGCGCGCTGGCGCCTGCCTTCCAGACCATCGCGGTCAGCAGCGCCCCTTCTTCCCGCGCGGGCGTCGCGACGTCGACCTATTTCTGGTCGCTGGATATCAGTGTGGGTTTTGCGGCGGCCTTCCTCGGGCTTTTTGCAGAGGCTTTCGGCTATTCTTTCATGTATGGCGGCATCTGCCTCGCCTCTTCGCTTGCCGGACTGGCGTATTACTTCATGTGGAGAAGGGGAAAACAAATGAGGAATGAGGAATGAAAGTGGCGGCTTCGCCGCGATCGATGACGAGGTCGCAACTGTTCTGGCATTCGTTATCTCACATACGACGTTTCTCGCCGCTCAGGATGACGAAAAGGGGCGATGCTCGCTTGAGATGTCAGATGTCTCCTCGTATTCTGGTCTCTTGGTCTTCTAGCCATTCATCCCTGCTTTCAAACTTCTCATTTGTACAACAAAAACGCCGCTTCGCTTGCGCGAGGCGGCGTTTTGTGATGATGGTTATGATTTGACATCACGCGAAATTGGGAGAGGATGATTCTCTGGTCAGTCCCCAGTCACTCGTCATTAGCTGCTATTTCAGGACAACCTGATGGCAGAGGTTTCTCAGCTGGTTTTCTGCATCCGGGAGGGAGGAGAGGTGATTGATGTAGAGGAAGGACACCTGTGCGCCGATGTAGTTTCTGAAGGTATTGAAGCGAGCGCCATTCGCTTCTTGTTCCGTGAAGCCATAGTCTTTCCGGCAGATGGACTTCAGGATGGCGATGGATTTCTGAGCAGCCGGTACGGAGAGGACCCAGTCATGGTCACCTAAGTGGACGATGTAGCCTTCCTGCTTGTGCGGGGCTGGGAGGCCTTCGCCGTCAGAGCTGAGGAGACCGAGGCGGACGGGGTCTTTGCCGGTGATGATGGAGGCCGCGCGGATCCAGCTGACGACATCGGCTTCCTCTTTTTTACTGGTCGGAGCGGCATGAGCACAGGCCTGCGCTACGATTTCTTCTGCCGGCATACCGCGGTAGATGGATTCGGCGATACTGAGGACATGGTGCGCCCCCTGACCTGCGATGGTGTATTCTTTTCTGGAGGAGCCGTCTTCCTGCCACTGGAAGACGAAGGGCTTCTCAATGTCGTGCAGCGCCTGTGCTGCGACGGCGGTGTCGTAGTCGACATCATAGTGGAAGACGTCTTTATAGGTTTCACAGATACCGACGGTGATGTGCAGGTTGCTGTCGACATGGGTGGAGAGACCGCCCGGGTAGGAGTGGTGGCTCATGTAGCCGCTGCCCGGTGCGGTCATGAATGGCTGCAGCTTCGTCGGTACCGGTGGGAGAAGGGTCTCTGCGGAGATCTTAGATGGATCGATGAGCTTTTGATCCAGAAGCTGATTGTAGAGGCGCTGGATGGAGGAAGAACTGGTGTAGTTTTCCATAAAGGTCGGGAATGGATTCTTGATCATAGCAAGGATGGCGGATCTGAGAGAGCTGTCTTTGATGGTGTCTACGATCTTCAAAATGTCTGCATAGGAGCTTTTGATGAGCGGAGCGGCTTTAGCGGTAGCTTCTCCGGTCTTTGGCAGATCAGCGAGAGCGATCGGGCGGATCTCCATCGCAGCAGCTGCTTCTTTGGCACTGGCGGTGAATGGGAATTTGAAAAGCATAGCGCCTGCTGCGGTGCCGGCTGCGAGCTTCAGAAAGGTGCGTCTGGAAATCGGATCGTGCGTGATTGCGTTGTTCATGAATGGTTCCTCCATCTCTTTTTGTACGGAATTTGAGCAGGCTCTTCGGAGCTGCTTTTATCAGTCTAGTGAGGGAACGCAAAGAATGGATTCCTGTTTTGAAAAACTTCCGCTAAATTTCGTCATGCCTTTGTCAATTGACAGATATTTGGCAGCCTTGACAAAAGATGTACAAAGTGTTGATGAAAAAAGAATGGGGAGAAGGTAGGATAGATGAAGTAAGAAGTGACTGGTAACTGGTGGCTGGGGATTAGGTGCCGCGAGTGACTGGTGACTTGTGAAATGGCAGTTCATGGCACCACCATTTTGCATTTCTCATTCAAGAGAGACTTTCGCACAATCAAGGGGCGAATCGCCCCACGGGCTAACCCTGACTTAATTTCATCCAAGGAGGTAATTATTATGTTTGGTATCGGTATCCCGGAACTTCTTCTGATCCTTGTGATCGGTCTCATTGTCTTTGGCCCCGGCAAGCTGCCGGAGATCGGCAAGGCACTGGGCAAGAGCATGCATGAATTCAAAGACGCAGTGAATACGGACTCGCCGAAGACGGTCATTGTGAAAGAGACAGAAGTCGCAACCACTAAGGCGGCTGTCGAGGCTAAGAAATGATGACGGAAGCCGCGGACATGCCTCTTTCCGGGCATCTCACGGAACTGCGCAAGAGGCTCATCTACTCGTTCCTAGCGATAGCTGTCGGGACGGCGGTGAGCTTTTTCTTTATCCGTGAGCTCATGGCTTTCCTGACCGCTCCGGCGGGGCAGCTGTACTTTGCGCGGCCCACAGAAGTCCTCATGATTTACATCAAGACTGCGGTCGTGGCGGGCTTCGTCCTCGCCTCGCCTGTGGTCTTCTTCGAATTTTGGCGTTTCCTGCTCCCTGCATTGACGGATCGGGAGAAATCATGGTGCTGCGTCTTCGTGCCGCTTTCCGTGATCCTCTTTCTCTCCGGACTCGCCTTTTCTTATTTCTTCGTCATGCCGGAGAGCCTTCACTTCCTCATGGGATTTGGCGGAGATGACTTCAAGCCGCTCCTTTCGATGGAGAACTATCTGGAATTCGTTCTCTTCATGATCTTCCCCTTCGGCTTCGTGTGCAATCTTCCGCTCGTCCTCATCGCCATGGCCAAGGCCGGTCTCGTCACCTCGGCAGCGCTCACGAAAGGGAGAAAGTATGTGATCTTCCTCTCCTTCATCCTTGCGGCCATCCTCACCCCTACGCCTGACATCATGACACAGAGTCTCCTCGCCGTCCCCTCTATCGTCCTCTTTGAGATCAGTCTGCTCGTGATCCGGATGATGGGGCGGTGAAGCCGCATTTCTTAAAGGACGCTTCAAGTTCATGGTAAAACAAAATCCGCTTCACGCAAGATTTCGTGAAGCGGATTTTGTTTTGTCATGGTTAGCCCGCGGGGCGTGCCGTCTTTTGATTAGAAATGGAAAACTCTGTTCGCATGAGGAATGGGGGCGGCGGCATCGCCGCAATCATATATGAGGCG
This sequence comes from Dialister sp., assembly GCA_021633965.1. GTDB lineage: Bacteria > Bacillota > Negativicutes > Veillonellales > Dialisteraceae > Dialister. The sequence goes on along the minus strand of JAJWRZ010000021.1, from coordinate 4,356 downwards.
ATGCCCGAATGTGGTATTTCAGGAAACGCTGATCCCTATTTCTCAAATCCTTCTTTCAGCTGGCGCAGTCCCTTTTCGAGCGTTTTTCTCGGGCAGGCGAGGTTGAAGCGGAGGAAGCCTTCCCCTTCCTTGCCAAAGATGTATCCCATATCCAGCCAGAGGTGGCAGTCATAGAGGATCTTGTGCTCAAGCTCTTCGTTGGAGAGGCCGTAAGCGGAGGCATCGACCCAGATGAGGTAGGTTCCCTCCGGCTCGATGAGCTTCATCTCCGGCATTTCTTTTTGGAAGAAGCTTCGCGCGAAGGCCAGATTTCCTTTGAGATAGGACTTGACGGCTTCGAGCCAGGGGCGGCCCTCCCGGTACGCGGCTTCACTGGCAACGAGCCCCATGACATTCAGCTGGTCGTAGCCGAAGGCATCGAGCTCTTCCTGAAAGGCTCTGCGGATCTCAGGATTCGGGATGAGGATGTTCGAATTCTGTAGACCCGCGATGTTGAATGTCTTCGAAGGCGCGGTACAGATGATGGCATTGTCCGCTGCCTCGCGGCTGATGGTGGCGAAGGTCGTGTGGGTATGGCCGGGGTAGGTGAAGTCTTGATGGATCTCATCAGCGACGATCTTCACGCCGTGGCGCAGGCAGATCTCTGCATATCGCGTAAGCTCTTCCTTCGTCCAGACGCGTCCGGCGGGATTGTGCGGCGCGCAAAGGAGCGCGAGCTTCACGCCTCCTTCTTCGATCTTCCTTTCCATGTCATCGAAATCGATCTCATAATGCCCCTCTTTGAGGACGAGGCCGCTGTTTACGAGGCGGCGGCCATTCTTTTCGATGGCGGAGAGGAAGGGATAGTAGACAGGCTGGTGGAGCAGTACGCCGTCCCCCGGCTTCGTCAGTGCTTTGACGGCGATATTGATGGCCGGCACGACGCCCGGTGTCTTGATGAGCCATTCCGGATGGATGGTCCAGTGGAAATAGGTCTTCTGCCAGTTTGCGAGTGCTTTAAAGTAGGAGCTGCCTGCTTCCGAGTAGCCGAAGATGCCATGGTCCACGCGGGCATGGAGCGCACGGGTGATGGGCTCGGCCACGCGGAAATCCATGTCCGCCACCCAGAAGGGAAGGACATCAGCCGGTTTGCCGCGCTGGACGGCGAAATCGTACTTGAGGCAGCCGGTGCCTCTCCGGTCAATGACGGTATCAAGGTCAAATGTATGATCAAGTGGATTCATGATGGCTCCTTTCGAGGAAAAAGTGACTAGGGACTCGTATTGTGTTTTCTAAATCACTGGCATGTAAGGAAACGCAGATTCAATCGAACTCTGCGATTTAATCTGCGTTTCCCTAGTCTCCCAGCGCCTGCGAGAGATCGGCGATGAGGTCATTCACATCTTCGATGCCGACGGAGAGGCGGAGGAGACAGGCGGTGATGCCGCGGGACTCGCGCTCCTCTTCCGTGAGGTCAGCGTGCGTCTGGGTGGCAGGGTAGGTGATGAGACTTTCTACGCCGCCAAGACTTTCTGCGAAGCGAATGAGGCGGACGGATTTCAGCACGCGGAGAGCTGTCTCATGGCTGTCGGTATAGAAGGAGAGCATAGCGCCTGTGCCGCGGGACTGCCGGTCGTGGATTTCTTTGTTTTTGAAGCCGGGAAGACCCGGATAGAGTACCTGCGTGATCTTCGGATGACCGGAAAGCCACTCGGCGAGGGTCTGGGCATTTTTCTGCGCGGCTTCCATGCGAAGTGCCAGTGTCTTGATGCCGCGGTTGACGAGCCAGCTGTCCCATGGCGCAAGGCAGCCGCCGACCGTCTTGTAGAGGAAACGGATCTTTTCCGCGATTTCTTTGTCCCTGCATACGACAAAGCCTGCGAGGGTGTCATTGTGTCCAGCGAGGTACTTGGTGCCGCTGTGAAGGACGATGTCGGCGCCGAAGTCGATCGGATTGCAGAAGTACGGGCTCATGAAGGTATTGTCCGCGATGAGGAGCGCGCCGTGCGAGTGCGCGAGGTCTGCCATCGCAGCGATGTCTGTCACCTGCATCATCGGATTCGTCGGCGTCTCGATGTAGATGGCTTTGACGGTGTCGTCCAGTGCGGCCTCTGCCTTGGAAATATCCGATGTGTCGACGAAGCGGAAATGGAGACCGTTCTTCTCATTGATGAAGCGGAAGAGACGGATGGAGCCGCCGTAAAGGTCATCGGTGGAAAGGATCGTGTCTTCCGGCTTGAAAAGCTCCATGACCATAGAGATCGCAGCCATGCCGGAAGAGTAGCTGGTACAGTCACACCCGTGCTCGAGCCGTGCGACCACCTTCTCCGTGCATTCCCGTGTCGGGTTCTGCACGCGGGCATAGTCGTAGCCCGTGGATTGTCCGAGCTCCGGATGCCCGAAGGTCGCAGATTGAAATACAGGGACAGAAATGCAGCCGGTCGGGTCTTTCCAGTCGCTGCCATGAATGCAGATCGTTTTTATATCCATCGTGGATTCTCCTTTTCATAGATCGGGGGAGGTATGGCGCTCGCCGCAGACAGCCGGTGGCTGCTCATCTATCCATATCCCTTTCCTGTCAATAAAAAAATCCGTCTCTCTGTTGAGAGACGGATAGTAATAACCGTGTGACCACTCTGCTTCTCCCTACCGTCACCGATAAGGACTCTATAGGTACGCCGGACGAGCCATAAATACCCTGCTGCTGTAACGGGCAGTCCCGGCGAGCTTCATGATTCGGCTCGGAGGCTCGAAGGCCATCTTCTGTGCCCGCTTCTGCACTGCTTTCACCATACGCAGCTCTCTTTGCCAGTCCTGGACGCATACTCTTCTTCTCATAGCCTGTGTGGAATTAGGCCTATCATAGCATGGGAAAAGGGAGAGGTCAAGCACTTGCGGTCATGAGTGGATTTTTATGCGTAGTATAAACTTGCAACATTATTCAGGAAAGCGTATACTAAAATAAAAATATGTATTTTTTAGGAGGAGGAATTATTGTGTTCAAAACGATCCAGCATACGCTTGCCAGCGTGGCACTGATCAAGCAGATCGCGGTCGGTCTGGTGATCGGCATCTTGATCGCTGTCTGCTTCCCGGCGGCCATCCCCGTCGTGAAGATCTTCGGTGATCTTTTCGTCAAAGCCCTGAAGGGTGTCGCACCGGTCCTGGTTTTCTTCCTGGTCATGAACGCCATGGCGCAGAGAAAAGAAAATGGGAACGGCAGCATGAAGCCGATCATCGGCCTCTATGTGATGGCGACATTCTTCGCATCGCTCGTCGGGGTCTGCATGTCCTTCCTGTTCCCGACCACACTGCACCTGCAGGTGGCTGCTGACACGAAGCTAGCTCCGCCAAGCGGCATCATTCAGGTACTTCATAACCTGATCCTGAGCGTCGTCGATAATCCGGTGAATGCACTGCTTTCTGCGAACTACATCGGCATCCTGGCATGGGCGATCATCATCGGTATCGCGATGAAGAATATCGCATCCGGCACCACCAAGGGCTGGCTCGATGATGTTGCTAAGACCATCACCAAGGTGGTGACCTGGGTCATCCACTTTGCCCCGCTCGGCATCATGGGCCTTGTCGCTGACTCCGTCGGCACTGCCGGCGTGGAAGCGCTCATCGGCTATGTACAGCTTCTGGCGGTCCTCATCGGTTCGTACTTCCTGGTCGCTCTTGTGATGAATCCGATCATCGTATTTTCCCGCATTCACATGAATCCATACCCGCTGATCCTCACCACGATCCGTGAAAGCGGCGTGTATGCCTTCTTCACCAGAAGCTCGGCGGCCAATATCCCTGTGAATCTGGCACTCTGCAAGAGACTTGGGCTCAATCCGGATATCTTCACGATCTCCATTCCTCTCGGTGCGACGATCAATATGTCCGGTGCATCCATTACGATCTCCGTGCTGGCGCTGGCCGCTGCAAATACGCTGGGCATTGATGTCGATCTGCCGACCGCACTCCTGCTCTGCATCGTATCTACCGTCGGTGCATGTGGTGCTTCCGGCGTCGCAGGCGGCTCTCTGCTGCTGATCCCGGTCGCTTGTGCGTCCTTCGGCATCAGCAATGATATCTCCATGCAGGTCGTCGGTGTCGGCTTCATCATCTCCGTTCTGGAAGATGCCTGCGAGACTGCGCTGAACAGCTCCACTGACGTGCTTTTCACTGCTACGGCGGAATATGCAGAACGCCGCAAGGCGGGTACGCTTCAGGCGGAAGACATGGTCCCGCATGATCACTAAATAAAAAAAGGGGCTGTGAAGAAATGAAGATTCATTTCTTCACAGCCCCTTTTTACTTTGCTTTCATTTGGTTCAAGGTTCAGGGTTCAAGGTTCAGGGTTAGCCCCTCGGGGCGGTGCTCCTT
>JAJWRZ010000198.1:0-2971 GCA_021633965.1 Dialister sp. | reverse complement strand
ACCCTATCCACCGCTGACGCGGTCCCCCTTCCCCGATGGGGAAGGCTAAGAGGTGCGACGCTTCGCGTCAATTTTTATAAAGGGCGATGCCCGAAGGGGCGGATAGGGCACAAGCGGTATGAAAGAGAGCGGGAAGGAGCGTCTCAAGTCGACGATTTACGAAAGCACCCTATCCACCGCTGACGCGGTCCCCCTTCCCTGATGGGGAAGGCTAAGAGGTGCGACGCTTCGCGTCGATTTTTATAAAGGGCGATGCCCGAAAATGGGATTCAAGCCACTAATCCCCAGTCACTAGTTACTTACATCACTTATCGTAAATGATAAGGCCCATGAAGACGAGGTCTTCGTCACCGATGTTCTCGATGCCGTGGCGGTCGCCGTTTTTGCAGAAGGCGGCATCGCCCGGTTTCATTTCGTAGGTGGTGTCGTTGTCGGTGTAGAGGCCTTTGCCTGAGAGGATGTAGTAGATCTCACCGTCGCCCTTGTGCTGGTGGATGCCCATGGAGCAGCCCTTCTCAAGGGTGGCTTTCACATAGAGGCGGCACTTGTCTTTCAAAATGTCCGGCCCTGCGATGGGCTCGAGAATGAGGTGGCCTTTGCCGCCGTTGGCGTGTTCGATGATTTTCTTGTCGATTTTTTCGATCATGATAGATGCTCCTTTGGTAATGATTGTTGGTTGAAAGTTGTTGGTTCGGGGCAAGCTCGTGGGTCGTGCCGCCCTTTGATGACGTGCGAAAGAGGGGGAGCGGGTTCAGGGTTTGGGGCTCAACGGGTTCAGAAGGTTCTAAGGGTTCAAAGGGTTTAGGTGGCGGCTTCGCCGAGATCCTTCGACTCAGGTCGCAGCTGTTCTGGCATTCGTTATCTCACATACGACGTTTCTCGCCGCTCAGGATGACGAAACGGGGCGATGCCCGAAGGTCTCTTGATGACAGGTTAGCCCACGGGGCATGCCGTCCCTTGATTGGGAATGACAGAGGGGGAGCGGGTTCAAAGGGCTCAAAGGGGTGGTGCGGCGCATAATCATTGAAAGTGCTGCGGAGTAGTTGAAATTAGCGTAAAATGCGTTCCCCCTTGGAGAAGGGGGCGGCCAAAGGCCGGGATAGACTGCCCCGAAGGGGCAGAACTCTGCAGAATGGTAAAGCGAACATACTGGATAACAGGTAAAAGGTCTGACACAGACGAGGTGAACCCCGCTACGATGAATTGTGCCTCTTCGAGGCACTCTATCCTGCGCCTTTGGCGCGGCCCTTCTTCAAGGGCCTGCTCAGATGGGTAATGCTATTAAGTTAAGGAAATTGTTAGCGCCGTAATGACTTGCTTCCCCCTTCGGGGGAAGTGCCGAAGGCAATGGGGGCATGCCAGCGGCCATCGAACAATGTTGGATATACCGAAGTGCTGCCCCCTCAGCCCTTCGGGCAGCTCCCCCGATGGGGAGCCAAGAATGTTCTTCCGCTTAACTTAATAGCAGTGCTCAGATGGGGGAAACCCTCAACCCTCAAACCCAAAAGCGAATTATCCCAGAATCACATTATCAATGAGTCTTGTCTTGCCGAAACGGACAGCGAGAGCGAGAAGGACCTGACCTTCGATCGTTTCTCCGACCTCCGGAAGACCCGGCATGCCATACATTTCAACATAGTCGATATCGCTCATCGGTTCGGCTTCGATCTCCTTCGTCACCTGATCGATCAGCTTCTGCTTATTTCTTTCACCGGCTTCGAAGGCTTCCTTTGCATGTGCAAGGCTTCTGGAGAGGACAAGAGCCGCGGTGCGCTCTTCCTTGGAAAGATAGACATTTCTGGAAGACTTCGCAAGGCCGTCTGCTTCACGGACGATCGGCATCAGGCGGAGCTCCACATTCATGAAGAGGTCTTCCACCATGCGCTGAAGCACCTGCGTCTGCTGCGCATCCTTCAGGCCATAGTAAGCACGGTCGCATTCCGTCAGATTGAAGAATTTCGTGCAGACAGTCGCTACGCCGCGGAAATGGATCGGGCGTGTGCGTCCGCAGAGGACCTTCGTGATCGGGCCGGTGACTTCCACCCATGTCATATCCTTATGCGGATACATTTCGGCGGGAGACGGTGCGAAGAGAAGATCTGCGCCGGCGGCTTCTGCGACCTTCGCATCGGCTTCGAGCGTTCTCGGATATGCTTCGTAGTCTTCGTTCGGTCCGAACTGGGTCGGATTCACAAAGACAGAAGTGATGACAAAATCATTTTCCTTGCGAGCGGCCTGAATCAGGGACGCATGTCCTTCATGAAGCGCCCCCATGGTGGTCACAAGACCGATGGATCTCCCATCCTTCTTGCACTGGTGGACGTACTCTTTCAGCTCTTTGATGGTGTGGATGACTTTCATAGTAGATTCCTTCCCGGAAGCAGGGCTTCCCGTCAAATGCTTGGGTGAGTGCGGATCTTTCCATCAAAAAAACCGCACCCTAAATGAATGCGGTTTCAGAAACCAGCCCTTGCCAGCAATACCAGCTTGGCAGGAAGGCAAATTAAAAATACATCCCAGAGGGATGCATTCTGATTTGAAATCTCTGCATTCGTCTCGGTTATAAAAATCCAAGCGATATTAAAGTTTGACAGACGGTGAGATCATTGAGCGCCCGATGGCCTTTCCTCGATACAGTTCAGCTGATACTGCTCGAATGGCTGAGGATTCATGCTGCCGTCCTGATTTCTTTCAGACTCCCTTCGGGATATCCATAGAGCATGGACGGATCTCACAGGGGAAGCATTGATCCCATCAGACTCAGCGACTTGACCAGCGACTCCCTTGTTCTGTCAGAGAAAGAATACTCTATCAAGGTGGGATTGTCAAGAGGAAAGGGAAATGGTCTGATGGAGCGATCTTGCGCGCGCAAAGTCGTAGGCTTGGCTGGAAATGATAGAATGTTGACGTTATCTATCGAAAATATGAGAGATGATAAAGCATATATTTCTATACATAACGCATAAATTAA
>JAJWRZ010000020.1:0-19780 GCA_021633965.1 Dialister sp. | reverse complement strand
AGACAGCTGGGATAAGGTTTCCCGGTCACTCCTATGAGAGCTGCAAGTCCCCCGCATCAGATGGAACGCGAAAATGAGATGATCGTTATTTCACATCGCCATTGTTTTTTTATACGCGACTATTGCATTTTCATGCAAATAGGTGTATATTTATTGCATCCAATCCAACTACATGTGAAAAGAAAGCAAAGAGGGTATAGATGATGAATAAAATGTTGAAACTGGTCATCCTGGGTGTGGCAGCCTGCGGCGTATTTGCCCTTACCGGCTGCGGCGGAGACAAAGCCGCTTCTTCTTCTGCAGCATCGAGTGCGGCAGGACAGGGCGCTCTGCTTCAGAAAATCAAAAAAGACGGTAAACTCGTGGTAGGTACAGCACCGGGCTTCCCGCCTTACGAATTCCTGGATACTTCAGTCAAGGATAAAAAATCCATCACGGGGATCGATATCAAAATCGCAGAAGCTGTTGCGAAGAAGCTCGGCGTCAAGCTCGAAGTACAGGACATGACCTTCCAGTCGCTCCTGGCTTCTATCACGACAGGCAAGATCGATATTGCGATTTCCGCCATCACTCCGACTGCAGAACGAGAGAAGACCGTCGATTTCTCCGACAGCTACCTCGTCGGCAAGCATACCCTCCTTGTCCGTAAGGCGGATGAAGGCAAGTACAAGAAGCTGTCTGATTTCAATGGCAAAAAGATCGCCGTCCAGAAGTCTTCCCTGCAGGAAAAGCTGACCAACGAGCAGATCAAAGACGCACAGGTCGTATCTTTGACGAAGGTTCCGGATGCGCTTTTGGAACTCCAGCAGGGCAAAGTCGATGCTGTCCCGGTACAGAGCATCGTCGGCGGACAGTACCTCATCACGAATCCTGACCTGGCTCCGACGAATGTATTCTTTAAAGTAGACAGCAAAGGCTCCTCGGTCGCTGTACCTAAGGGCAATGAAGACTTTATCAAGATCGTCAACGAAGTCATCAAAGAGAACCGTGATAATGGTAACATCGATAAATGGGTCGATGAAATGACGAAGAAAGCCGTAGAAAACGCAAAGAAATAAGTCAGGGCAGGGCTAAGGAAACGCTGATTAAATCGCAGAGTCAGATTCCACAAGAATTTTTATACATGACTTCGTCATAGCCTTCCTTACATAGCTCGCTATTCGCGTCAGGTTATTCCTCGTCATTTATAAAAATTCAAGAGTAAAATCTGACAACGATTTAATCAGTGTTTCCCTAATGAGAAATCGGTATTTCCGGATCAGTGCAAGTGCCAATGACTCACGAGATCTCAAACCCCGCTTGTCATATGGCTTCTGCGATCGATGCAGTGTTTTCCAAAATTTCACAAATCTAAGGACGGATGTACGTTAGCGGCTACATCCGTTTTTTTCTTATTGACATGATTTCCTTCATCATGCTAGTATGGCATGAGTGAGTTACCAATTTGGGAAAGCGAGGTCTTTCAAATGAAGAAATCTGTAAAATTCGCACTGCTTGGTCTGGCAGCTGCCGGCGCGCTTCTGATGGCTGGCTGCGGGGATGACAAAGGTGCAGCGAAATCTGCTGCCTCCGGCGAAGCGCAGCAGGGACAGCTGATGGAAACCATCAAGAAGAGAGGCAAGATCATCGTCGGCACCTCTTCCGGCTACCCGCCATATGTATTCGTAGACTCTGGATCTGCTGACAAGAAGGTCATCGGGCTCGATATCGAAATGTGCCAGCAGCTTGCTGACAAGCTCGGTGTCAAGATGGAAGTCCAGGACATGGGCTTCTCTGCACTGCTCTCCTCCGTCACGGCAGGCAAGGTCGATATCGCTGTCGGCGGTGTCTCCCCGACTCCGGAACGCGAGAAAGTCATGGCCTTCTCTGACAAGTATCTTCCGACAGAGCAGAAGCTGCTCGTCCTGAAGAAGAACCAGCATGTATATAAGACAGCGGCAGACCTGAAAGGCAAGACCATCGGTGCAGAAAAGTCTACCACACAGGAAGCGACGGCACAGAAAGTCGAAGGCGCGAAAGCTCTCGGGCTCTCCAGCGTACCGGATGCGATCCTGCAGCTGAAAAATGAAAAACTCGATGGTATCGTGCTCGAAGGCGTCGTAGCAAAGCAGTACCTGATTTTCAATGATGACCTCGCTCTTGCAGATGTACAGTTCGAAGGAGCAAAGAAAGTCTCCGCTGTAGCGATGAAGAAGGGCAATGACGATCTCATGAAGATCATCAATGAGATTATCAAGAAAGATACCGAATCCGGCCAGTTTGAGAAATGGGTCGATCAGTACAGCAAGATCGCAGTAGAAAAAGCGAAGTAAGACGGCAGGGGCAGCCCCTGGGACGATTCGCCCCTGGATTGTGGATGAAAGCTCTGCTTGAATGAGAAATGAGGAATGAGGAATTAGGAATGGTGGTGCGGCGCATAAAAATATGGAAGCGCCGCGGAGTTTTGATAACGCTTCGCGCGCATCGTCATCTCGAGCGAAGTCGAGAGATCTTCCCTGCAGACAGTTAGCATGCCAATTGTTCTAATTCGATCACCGCTTGCTTCTAATCCCTAATCCCCAGCTACCAATCACCAGTCCCTCATCTTGCATATTCTGCATAAAAAGCGCAAGCTCTATTTATGAGCCTGCGCTTTTTTTCGTGCCTCTTTATTTGGCGACTAAGAAGACATGAAGCAGGAATGCATGTAGTATCGCTAATTTCCTCTGCTAATCGCATGAGGCACTTTCCGATAGATTGCCATACGAAAATCATGATTTCAAAAAATTGCCAAATATATATGAATATTTATTGACAAACATGCATAATCATGCTATCATCTATGCATACAAAAACGTAAGTCCGATGGGGACGATTTCACTAGAGAGGTGCGTATCATGATGATGAAACATAGCAAAGCATGGAAAGCAGCTGCCCTTGGTCTGGCAGCTATGGCAGCATTCACCCTGGCAGGCTGCGGCGGCAGCGCTGACAAAGCGGCATCGAGCAAGCCACAGACGCAGAAAGAAAGCCCACTGATGCAGAAGATCAAGAAAGAAGGCAAGCTCGTCGTAGGTACTGCGTCCGGCTACCCGCCATATGAATTCGTCGATACATCCGTCGGCGAAAAGAAAGTCATCGGCATTGATATGGAGCTTGCACAGAAAGTCGCTGACAAGCTCGGCGTCAAGCTCGAAGTGCAGGATATGAATTTCCAGGCACTTCTGACCTCGCTCACCAGCGGTAAGGTCGATATCGCCATCGCCGGTATCAACCCGACTGATGAACGTAGGAAGTCTATGGATTTCTCGAACAACTATCTGCCGACAGAACAGCTTGTCATCATCAAAAAGGCAGATGCAGACAAATATAAAAAAGTAGAAGATCTCTACGGCAAGACCATCGGTGTCCAGAAGTCCACCACGCAGGAGGCTCTGGCAAAAGAAAAGATCAAGGATGCCAAGATCGTCGGCCTCGCTCATGTTCCGGAAGTCGTGCTCGAGCTCAAGCATGGTAAGGTAGATGGCCTCGTTGTCGAAGGCATCGTCGGCCAGCAGTATCTCATTTTCAATGATGACCTGATGTTCTCGGATATCAAATTCCCGAATGCTGTCAAGAACTCTGCGGCTGCCATCCAGAAGGGCAATGAAGATGTCTTGGCTGTCGTGAACGAAGTCATCAAAGAAAATACGGACAATGGCAACTTCAAGAAATGGACAGAAGAATACAGCAAGAAAGCTGTAGCGAATGCGGATAATAAGTAAGGAGAACCGTTTCATCAGTGTTTCCCAAGGATTCAGGGTGAGTCTCCGGGGCTTGACGCTCCGTGGGCTCACCCTGAATCCTTTCTTATTTTCCTATAGGCAATCCCATGCTCGTGTGTTATAATTAAACATCGAATTTTCCGATAAAATCAAAAGACTAGGAAAGAAGGATATGTAATGACTGATAAAAAGATCCCATTCAGCGATGAGCTGATCCGACAGGTAGCACAGCAGTATGGTACACCATTTCACATCTATGATGAAAAAGGCATTCATGACAATATGAAGCGTCTGCAGAAGGCCTTTTCCTGGAATCCGAATTTTCATGAATACTTTGCGGTGAAAGCAACGCCAAACCCCTGGATCATGAAGAGCCTCAAGGAGCTCGGCATCGGTGCAGACTGCAGCTCCATGGCAGAGCTGGTGCTTGCTGAGAGTGTCGGCATCACCGGTGATCAGATCGTATTCTCTTCGAATGATACCCCGGACGAAGAATTTCTGAAAGCGAATGACCTCGGTGCCATCATCAATTTGGATGATGTATCGAACTTAGGCGACATGGAACGCCTTCACATCGTTCCGGAAAAGATCTGCTTCCGCTATAACCCGGGTCCGGAGCTTGCGCGCGGCAATGCCATCATCGGTACTCCGGAAGAAGCCAAGTACGGCATGACCAAGGACCAGCTCATGACCTGTGTCGACTGGGCAAAGGAGCATGGGATTTCCTACATCGGGATCCATACCATGGTCATCTCCGCAGAACTTCAGCTCCCGGGGCTTCTCGGCACCATCAGCATGATGTTTGACCTTGCGAATGAGATCAAGAGAGAAAAAGGCATCACCGTCTCCTTCATCGACTTTGGCGGCGGCATCGGTATCCCCTATCGTCCGGAACAGGATCCGGTCGACCTCGAAGGCCTCGGCGAGGGTGCGAAGAAGCTCTTCGAAGAAAAGATGGCAGGCTTTGAAGATACCCGCATCTCCTTCGAATGCGGCCGCATGGTGACCGGCCCGTATGGCTTCCTCGTCACGAAAGCCATCCATTACAAGCACATCTACAGAGACTACATCGGTACTGATGCCTGCATGGCCGACCTCATGCGTCCGGGGATGTATGGTGCCTACCACCACATCACCGTCCTCGGCAAAGCAGATGCACCGAAGGACCACGTCTATGACGTGACCGGCTCCCTTTGTGAGAATTGCGATAAATTCGCCATCCAGAGAGAGCTTCCGGAAATCGAAATGGGCGACCTCATCGTCATCCATGATACCGGCGCGCATGGTCACAGCATGGGCTATAACTATAATGGACGTCTCCGTCATCAGGAGATCTTCGTCCATGAAGATGGCAGCATCCAGCAGATCCGCAGAAATGAAACCCTTCGCGACCTCTTTGCGACATTGGATTTCCCGGGACTTGCAGAAAATACGGAGAAGGTAGTGAAATAATAAAAAACATAGATTAGATCACGACGTCAAATCAGACAGTGTTTTAATTACTGCTTTTTAAGGTGTTGCGGCATATGCTGCACACCTTTTTTATTGATTAAGGGATAAAACTGACACGTATCTTTTCCAAATTGTTGGTTTGTCAAACATATGTTATACCGTGCTTGATGAAATCATGGAGTGTATCTTTGGGAGATTTCCATATTTCTTTAATTTACGCTGAAAAAGAGTAAGGTCTTCGTCAAGCCTTGCTTTGGTGAATCGTTTAGTGAATTCGGTGCCGTTATCTGTCTGCACACATTCCATAGACATCGGGAAAGCCTGAACGAGATGCACCAGAAATATCATGGAAGAGTAGGTGCTGCGCTCTTCAAAGGCTTCCACATAACGCCAGCGGGAGAACTTATCAATGGCTGTATATGGATAGAAGCGTTTTCCTTTGGCTTCACCATTCAGACATGCGGACGGCGCAAATTCTGGGGAAAGAGAACCAGTGTCGAAAAAGCCGTGGGCGGAGGGAGCGTGGTACAAGCGGGTACTCAATAATAAGCCATTTGGGCAACATGTAATACGCTAAAACGCGTCCGATGTTTCGCAACATGCGAAACATCGGACGCGTTTTCTGAAGTCTGAAGTCTCCCAGTCTCTTAGTTTAGCACTTCTTTCTCTTCTCCCGTTCCTGCACTTCCCGTACGACTTCCTCAATGGTCGTCCCCTTGATCGGTTCTTCCTCATTTTCTGCCCATGGGAAATGCATATGGGGGGCGACGCGTTCGAAGAAGTGGGGAAGATGCGTCGCATTGTCATCCACGTGCTCGGGAACGAAGACGGGGAGACGAGAGGGGAGGATCTCAAGGTCGATCGGGAAATTCGGCCCCTTATCGCCGTCTACATTGGTTGAGAGAGTATCACCTTCAGTGATGGAGATGTGCGCTTTTTTGATACCGACGACCGTGACGAAGTCGGGACCCATCTGGAAACCGGCGAGGAGCTTCGGTGCCTGCCTGATGGCATTCAGCCAGGCGAAGTCGTGGAAGAGGCAGAGCTTGATGATGCCTTTATTGCGATCCTCCGGTGGGATGAGGTTGCGGAAGCTGCCAGCAGAGTCTGTCAGCATGGCAGCGATCAAAGGGGAGGAGACTTGAATAACAGTGCCATTTTCCTCTTCGATCTTGAAGTGGTAGGATCTCTGCTTGTTCAAGACCTGCATGCCTTTCATGAAGTAGGCGAGCGATCCGAAGAGGGTCTTTTCTTTGATGGAGACTTCGCTGACTGCTTCAGAAATGAGACCGGCGGCGACAACGTTAATGAAGTAGCGGTCATTGATCTTGCCGACATCGATCTTCGTTTTGACTGCATGCTCGAGCATACGGATGGCTCCCTGCGGAGAGCGCGGGATGTGGAGAGCGCGGGCGAGGTCATTGACTGTACCGAAAGGGATAAAACCGAAGGCGGAGTGACTTCCTACGGGTACCATGCCATTGATGACTTCATTGATCGTGCCATCACCGCCCATACAGATGACGTCACGTCCTTTTTCTGCGGCGATGCGTGCAAATTCCGTGGCATCTCCGGCTTTTTCAGTCAGCTTGATCGTGATATTGTCATAGCGCTTTGCCAGTGTCGTATGGAGGAGCGGGATATAGCGCGGGGCTCGTTCGCGTCCGGAGGTTGGATTGACGATGATGGTGCATCGTGTGGATTCTGTCATGGGTATCTCCTGAAAAAAGTGAGGGGGATCCAGAGATGTCATGAGTAAGGAAATGGCAGTCCCGTTTTTCCATTGGCGGGAAGATCCTTTTTGAGGAAAGTGCCCTACATGGTCTACTCTGATCTCCGGTCACACCGCTTTACGTTAAAATTGATATCCTATATTATAGCGCAGATCGGCACACGAAAAAAGGCTCTCCCGCGCAATGCTCGTACGGAGAGCCTTTTACTGTTCTAGGGAAACACTGATTAAATCTGGCTCTGCAATTTAATCAGCGTTTCCCTCAATGCTGCCGGTTCTATCACCAGTTACCGATTACAGGTCACCAGTCTTTCTTGATCTCGTTATACAGCTTGACAAGACCCTTTTCCATGGCGAGGTTATTCGGGGCGGCGGGCTTGACAGTGTGAAGGAAGATACGGCAATGGGTGTCGGGGATGGCGATGAAGACATGCTGACACCAGACGAAGCCGTTCGGCGTCAGGGTGCGGAAATATTCAGAGAGCGTGCCGCCATGTGCAGAAAGGCGATCGGAGATGGTGTCCGCATCCATGAAGCGCTCATAGCGAGGACGGTCTTCTTTCTGAATGGAGAGATATCCGAAAGCACGCATTGCTGTGCGGTAACTGTAGGTGTGACCGGGATGAAACTTGTGGTAGTCCCGGCAGAAGACGACAGGCTGGCAGGTGCCGCGGTCAAGATCATTGATAACGATGGCATGGTAGAGGTCGTAGAGATCCTTTTCAAGACCGTTCACTTTCATCTGCTCGATCTGGATGGCATTGCGCGTGATATTGAGAAGCTTGCAGCGCAAGAGGAAGCGTTTTCCGAGCTGGGCGATCTTCTGCACCTTCAGCCAGAGATACTGATCATCGATGGTATAGGTGATGGCGTAGGGCTGGTCGGAATCGTAGACATGGGAGAGCAGACGCGCGATTTTTTTACGGATCGGGCTCTCCGGCATATTGAGGCGGGCTTCACTGTCACGCGGTGTGGGTGCACCGACGGAAGCAAGTACGTCCTGATAGGCTGGGGAGGCGAAGCGGAAATAGAGCTTGCCATCCTCCATGGTCTCTACGATCGCGAGTGACTCATCCGTCGTGAAGTCCATATCTCCCGCTTTTTCATAATATGCTGTGAGCTCTTCTGTCTCAATATCAATATGCTGCAGAAGGATATGAGCTTTCATCTCATCGAAGGGGAGCGGCTTGCCGAAGAAGTAGCCCTGGATCTTTTCGCAGCCGATGTCTCGGAGGAAGCGGAATTGTTCTTCCGTTTCCACGCCCTCTGCCAGCGTACGAATGCCGATCTTTTTTGACATATGAATGGTGGACTGGATGATATCTTTCGAGCGCTGCGTGAAATTCGACAGGAAGTCCATGTCGATCTTGAGCTCATCGAAGTGATAGTCCTTGAGTGCATTCAGTGAGGAGTAGCCGCTTCCGAAGTCATCCATCCAGACCTGATAGCCCACCTCGCGGAAGTGATCGAGGATGATGCGGATCTCTTGTGCGTTTTGTACGAACATGCTCTCCGTGATTTCTATGCAGAGGAGGTGGTGGGGGATCCGGTATTTTTGGGTTCGTCTTTCCACCTCGGTGAAGATGTCACAGGTGAGGAAGTCCATGCGGGAGAGGTTGATGGAAATCGGGACGACCGGTATGCCGTCATCCAGGCAGGCGCGGAGGCGCTTGCAGACCTCTTCTAAGATGTACAGGTCGAGCTGATAGAGCTGGCGCGTATTTTCAAGAGCCGGGATGAATTCACTCGGCTTCAGGAATCCGTACACGGGATCGATCCAGCGGGCCAGTGCTTCGAGGCCGCATAGCGTCTTCGAGATGGAGCGGATGACAGGCTGGTAGTAGACCTGGATATAGCCTTTGGAAAAGGCCTCATCCAGATGATCGATGACATAGTCACGAATGAGGACGGCGCGCTGCACCTTGGCGGTGTACTCACAGAGGAAGACGTCAAGGCGATCCTTGATGCTGTCACAGGCGAGCTTCGCAAGATCGCAGGCCTTGCTCGGCGTGATCGAGAGATCCTCTACCTGATAGATCCCGATTTTCACTTCGAGTGGGGAACGCATGTACATGGAAAGCAGCTTCTTGTGGGCATCGATGACGCGGTTTTGAAGATCTATGTCATAGGTGAGGACGACGAAATGATCATCAGAGAAGCGTGCAATGAAATCATTCGGGAAGCATTCCCTGAGCGTCTCCGCCATATGGAGCAGGAGGGCATCACCGGCATCAAGGCCGAAGTGGATATTGTACGACTTGAAGTGGCAGAGATTGAAATAAAGGATCACAATCGGCGGTGATGCCGGATTCATGCTGGCAAGCTTGAACCATTTGGCTGCATATTCAAGGAAACGACGCTGCCCCGGGAGCGCTGTCAGCCGGTCGGTAGAGTAGGTCAGGTACTTCGCTTCTGCATCGACGGCGAAGGCCACAATCACATGTCCGTAGTCCGGAAGTGTGGTGGTACGGCAAAAAATCTCCATGTATCGGAGAGGACCCTGTTTTGTGATGGCTTTGAAATCAACGAATCCGATCAAGCTCTGCCGCAGCTGATGTTCGATCTCTAGGAAAACACGCTCTTTGTCGGAGGCAGAGAGGATGTCATCGAAAGTATGGCCGCGCGATTGAGTCAGCGCTTCCAGGCTGTCATAGCCAAGCATGGCAAGAAAACGATCATTGGCATACAGGATGTCATGGGTATCCGCCCGATAAATAAAAATGCCTCCGGGCATAGCGTGCAGTATGCTGTTTTGTATAGAATGATTGATTACGTCAAGTGAAACATCTTTATTCATTGTTCGTCACCGCCTTTGTCGTAGTGATAGTCATGGGGTTCAGGGTTAGCCCCTGGGGCGTGCTGCCCCTTGATTGCGGGTGAAAGTTCTACTCTCTAGTTAGGAGTGAGGAATGAGGAGTGAGGAGTGGTGGTGCGGCGCAAAAAATTATGAAGCGCCGCGAAGTATAAAAAGGGCGATGCCCGCAGATGGCATGTAGTCACCAGTCACTAGGCACTAGGTACTTGAGACTCCTAATCCCTAGCTACTAGTCCATAGCCACCAGTCACTCTATTTATATCTTATAAAAGTACTCGATAGCGCCCAGCGTTTTTCCATTTTGAAAGAGGGGCTCCGTGTGAACGAGGACAGAGACTCGATCGCCCTCTTTGCTCCGCAGCCAGACGGCTTTTTCACGGGATAGTCCGTCGAAAATGGTCGCGACGAGCGGGCACATGGCATGGCACAGGTGGGTGCCATTCTCATCGATGTGATCGAGATGGCTTTCGAAGCAGTGCTTGCCGAGCATGTCTTCAGCTTTGTAGCCGCTGATGCGTTCTGCGCCTTTGCTCCAGTAGAAGATCTTGCGATCCGTATCGACGCAGTAGACGCCGAAGGGCATCTGGTCAAGAATTTTTACGAAGAGTTCTTCGTGTGTCATATTCATGGGTTGAACCTCGTTTCATGAAGAGGAAGTGTGAACCTCAGTGTGGCAGTGCATAATCATGCCTTTTATAGTATATAAGGAAAGAAGGAAAAAGGCAAAGGAAATATGATAAGAATAGATGAATCTATCATTTTTTTGAAACAGAGAGACGGCCCATTGTCAACTTTACAATGGGGGGGTACATCATTATAATAATACATATGTATATGTAACGTGAATGAGTATTTTCTTCAGGGGAAACGGCAGAAGGTATCGCTACCATGATGCTTGAGGTGTCGATATGTCTGTCTATCATGAATCACAGGAGAATCATATGAATAAAATGGGCATGACACTTTGCCTGTCTCTGGCGGCTTTTCTGCCTTGCGGGGTGATGCAGGCGGCAGACATTGACCCGATCGCGCAGCATCAGGAGAAGGAAAGGGCGCAGGTCAGAGAGACGATGGACCGCTATACGGCAGAGGAAAAGGCTCATCGCCGTGAGGATGCACGGGCGCTCGGTCGGGAGCTGCTGCTCGCAGGCGAAGGCCTTGGCAAAACGGTGAAGCGGGAGATCGGAGAGCTTGCGGTCGAGGATGCACAGGCGCGTGTCATCGCGAATATCCCGATCAATCAAGCGCGGACGGCGCTTTCCACATCCGCGGGGGACTATGAAGCGATGAAGGCACATTACCTCATCCGTCAGCGGATGCTTCCTGCGTGGGATGAAGAAAAGGATCGACTGATCATGTCCCTTTCGCAGCTTGGAGGGATGCCTGTCCCTAGAGATCCGGAGGCGGCCTTCGCCAAAACGTATGAGAAGGCATCGATGGCGCGAAGGAATGTCCTTCTGTGCTATCAGGGAGAGCATGATTCGTACGAGCTTGCACCATACAGGAAGGAGTCGGATCGCTGGCTCGGCAGGCTTGCCGCTGAGGTGAAAGCATATGCACTCTCGCTGGCAAGCAGCAGCGATCCGTCCCATCCGACACCGGAGGCAGAAGCCCTCGCCGCGCAGTATATGAAGACGGTCCTCATGGCGCTTGATGATGAGCTGCAGGTGGAGATCCTCGGCGATCGTTTCGAAAATGCGCGGAAATCTTATGAGGCGGCGACGAAGAATTACGAGAAGCTGTATGCGAAAGAGATCAGCCGCTGCATGAACAGCGGCAATGGATTCCTTCTCACGAATCAGAAAGCAGGGGATACCGGCAGCAGGGGGGCGGCTTCTTCGGCAGCATCGGGCAGTTCTTCTGCCGCCAAGGCGGCAGGGAATGGTATGTCCGCTGACGGCACCGTGGTACCGAGCACGCCCTTTCTTGTGCCGCGGAGCAGCGAGGAAAGAGAAGCTCTTCGCAGGAAGCTCATGCACGAGATGGATCAGATCACTTCAGATGACTGGGAGCGTCTCGCACGCCGCCGCGTAGAGTATGCGGATGAGCTGTCTGCTATCGGCTATTTCGACAGAGAATCATCATACATGCAGGCATCCACCGAGGTCAAAGTGCCGAAGCTTTCGGATAAGCGATTCAAGATCGATGGGGAGGCGCGTGTGGACTATGGCGCTCACAGCGGCTACAAGTCCATCAGCGACAAAAGCCGCGCGCGTGTCAGGATTTATGGAGATTACAATATCGATGACAACTGGCATTTCATTTCCATGCTGGAAAATGAAAAGATCCTAAGCGGTCAGGGGGAGGACAGCTGGATGGATATCGACCGCTGGTACTTGACCGGCAAGGTCGGCCGTGCGCGTGTGGATGCGGGGGCTTTCGGCTCTTTTCTGGCGGAAGGAAATATTTACGACAGCAGGTTCACCGGGGTGCGTGTCTCCGGCAAGGAGCCTTTCTCCTACATGGCAGAAGCGGGGACGATCAAGCATGCAGGCTTCGCGGCAGCCGCTGAGGCATCGACCACGCATGACATCTATACGCTGGGAGCGGGGCTCTATCGCTTCGATCTCAAGGACAGGGGAGAGAGGAACATCTATATGCTGAATGTTCATCGTCCGCTTGGCGGTCTCTACGATCTGGGCCTCATGGGACTTCTCGGGGAAGATGAGAGAACGAGCGAGAAGGGCTATGTCGTATCCCTTACTCGTGGGAAAGAGAACACATGGCGGAGAGGAAATGCATACTATTTCCTGAAATACTATCACCAGCCATATACCACGTATGTGTCACATACCATGAACGGACTTGCGGACTACATGGACGGCTTCGAAGGCATCGGTGCCGGTATCTACTACACCGTAAAGCCGGACTGGCTCTTGCAGGCAGAATACTATAATCTCAAGGATCTCGAAGAGGGCGGCAGAAATCATACCTTCTGGCTTGCGCTTTCGTACTATTTCTCGAATTACAATGGGTGAGAAAACGAGGTCCAAAAGGTTCGATAGGCAGAAGGTTCAACGGGGCGGTGCGGTACATAAATCAGAAGCGCCGCGGCGTAGCAATCATGGCGATGCTCGAAAGTGGTATCCAAGTCACCAGTCACTTGAGTATGGCTCTCATCCCCGTTTTCGAATATTGGCTCTTAAAAAGAGGAAAGCATATCATGAAGAACATTCATACTATTGTCGTCGTCGGTCTGGGCTACGTCGGCCTTCCGCTGGCACATGCCTTTTCGAAGCATTTCCGCGTCATCGGCTATGATCTATCCGAGGAGAAGATCGCGCTTTATCGTAAAGGCATCGATCCGACGAATGAGCTTGGAAATGAAACGGTCAAGGAGAGCATGGTTGAATTCACGAATGACCCTCAGAAGATTTCTGAGGGCGACTTCATCGTGGTCGCAGTGCCGACACCGGTGAATCAGGATAAGACGCCGGATCTTTCGCCGGTCGAGTCTGCTTCACGCATCGTGGGATCGCATATGAAAAAAGGCGCAGTCATCGTCTATGAGTCGACGGTCTATCCGGGGGTGACAGAGAATATCTGCGCTCCGATCCTTGAAAAGGAATCGGGAATGACGCTGGGAGCCGATTTCCAGATCGGCTACTCGCCAGAGCGTATCAATCCGGGCGACAAGGTCCATACACTGAGAAGCATCGTCAAGATCGTTTCCGGGATGGATGAAAAGACACTGGAGACGGTGAAATCTGTCTATGGCACCATCATTGAAGCAGGCGTTTATCCCGTTTCCTCGATTCTGGTCGCAGAAGCGGCAAAGCTCGTGGAGAATGCACAGCGCGATATCAATATCGCCTTCATGAATGAGCTTGCGATCGCCTTCCATTTGATGCACATCGATACGAATGAGGTGCTCAAAGCGATGAATACGAAGTGGAATGCGCTCGGCTTCCGGCCGGGGCTGGTCGGAGGTCACTGCATCGGGGTTGATCCGTACTATTTCATCTATCAGGCGGAGAAATTGGGCTATCACTCGAAGATCATCGGCGCAGGACGTCGCATCAATGACAGCATGTCGGGCTATGTGGTGAAGCAGATGGTGAAGGAAATGATCCGAAACCACGTAGATACGCGCCATGCGAAGATCTATCTTCTGGGCATGACATTCAAGGAGGACTGCCCGGATGTCAGAAATTCCCGGGCTGTCGATATTTTCCATGGCCTCAAGGAGATGGGCTTTGATCCCATCGCTGTCGATCCGGCGGCGGATCAGGCGGACTTTGAACGTCTTTATCATGTGCCGCTTGTGCCGCTTTCCGCAGTCAAGGATGCGGATGTCATTGCCGTCCTTGTCGCCCATAAAGAATTCAAAGCACTCTCATCGGCCGAGGTTCGCTCACTTTTTGTAACCTGCCCGGAGGAAGAGACACCGCTCCTCTTTGATGTGAAGAGCATCTACGATCCTAAGAAAATCAGGGGTGAAGGGCTCGCCTATTGGAATCTATAAAGGGTAAGAAGTGACTGGTGACTAGGGACTGCTGACTAGACTCCCGTATCGTCATTTCGAGCGAAGCGAGAAATCTTCTTTGCAGACCGATAAATGATGGATGTGCGAAAGCAGAAATACGTAGCACCAAGGTGTCGTTTCCATACAGTGCCTATGTGATACTGACCGCAGTGCAAGAAAGACCCTCGGCTACGCTTTCGATGACGATACGAGAAAGGGATACCCCAAAAAGTGTGAAAGCGGGGATGAGTAGCTAGTGACTAGTGACCGGAATGCTAGTTCATGGCATCGCCACTATTTACACTCTGCGGCGCTTCTATATTCTTATGCGCCGCACCACCATTTCTCATTTCTAATTTATCATTCAAGCTAAGATTACATCCGCGATCTATGGACGAGCCGCCCCATGGGCTAACCCTGATCCATTTTACCAACGAGGACATTATGCGTATCAAAACCATTGGCATCTTAGTCATTGCCGCCGCCGTGATCGGTGGGGGCGGCTACGGGCTGCACCATTATCTGGCTTCTTCGGCGCAGAGCGAAGCGTATGTGACAGACTTATCTAGCGGGTTTTCCGCCGATCGGGAGATCAAGGATGCACTGACGCTTTATCAGAAGGATAGCTGCCCGAAGGCGAGAATTCTGAAACCGCCGGGCGGGGAGGAGAAAAGGATGTATCTCTTCTTCTCGGGACTGCCGGATCGACCGATGATCGAGAAGCTGACAGACCTTTTGGAAAAAGAAAAAAGTGAGGCTGCCTTCTTTGCAGAAGGGCAGAATGTGCTTGATGAAGAGCAGGGAATGAAGGTGCTGCATAAGAAAGGCGCTCTGATCGGGAATTATACTTGGCTGGGAAGGCCGAGATTTGAAACGATGAAGCCGGAGGCGGCCATTGCTTCGGTGGCCAAGACGCAGAAAGCCATTCATCTGATGGAAGGCAGTACGCCTCTCTATTTCAAAGCGCCGAATACGAAGTATACCGATGACCTGCTGAAGATCCTCGGCGCGTGCGGGGTGAAGTATGCGTTGGAGAGCAGCGTCACCATCCGAAGGGGACAGCTGAAGAGCGCATCCGATGCCAAAGAGATCGTGAAGAGATTAAAGCCCGGCAGCATCATCGCCTTTGAAGTGAATCGTCCGCTCGATATCAAGGTGAAAGAGCAGGGAGCCTATGATGAGAAGCCCGCCATCGATAAGAAACCGACCATCAGGGATAGCGACTTCATAGATCGGCCGGCGCCTCGTGATATGGCGGAGGAGGTCTCCTGGCTCATTGATGCACTCAAGGAAGCTGGCTATGAGCTTGGAAGCTTGGAGAGTATAAGAGTGACGGGAGACTAAGGAGCCGGAGAATAGGAGCCTTGGCGACGGGGATATGGTGCGGCGCACTACCCTTGGAGTCCATAGGATCTTTTGCGCCTATTTTCATTCCTCTCATAGATTGGAGAATACCCATGAGTACAGATGACAGACTGCAGGAACTAAAGGAGGACAGGCGTCTTCTTCCCTATGTGCCGGATGTCACAGGACGGCGGACAAATGCGGACCGTCGTCAGGCGAGTGAACAAGATAAGATCCGGCGGGATCAGGATTATGAGAAATACATCGCCAGTGCGGAGGCAGGCCGCCGCTTCAAGGTGAAGATCCCGGTACGTCTCACGTATACAGCCGCAGGAAAGAAGAGGGTGGTCAGCGGGACATGTATGGATATCTCCTCGACGGGCATGCTCTTTATCGCTGACGATGAGAAAGCGGGGACAGATCTGCCGAAAGAGGCGATGCTGTCTTTTGAGATCCGTCCCGGGGATATGCCGGAAGGCTATGAGATGAAGGTGAAGGGGCTTTCTGCAGAAGTCGTGCGTGCTTTCGACAAAGAGGGGCATCTTGCGCTGGGACTTCATTTCAGCAAGTCGCTGGTCCAGTATTATCAGTCGAAGCGGGGAAAGTACCTCATCGCGGTCTCCGCATTTCTTTTGCTCTGTATCTCGCTTGTGATCCTTCTCATGCGTTCGGAGTCGGTCATTTACTTCCGATTCAATAAGTTTCTTTACTTATATAGCATCATCACAGCGGGATTTTTGCTTACGCGCTATTTCTTTGCGATCTTCTACAAGCCGGTCCCGGTAGATATTCATTTCACGCCCGGCGTCTCGATCATCGTCCCCTGCTTCAATGAAGAGACATGGATCCAGCGGACGGTGCTTTCCTGTATGAATCAGGACTATCCGCCGGATAAGCTGCAGGTCATCGTGGTGGATGACTGCTCGACGGACCGTTCCGTGGAGAAAGTGGAAGAACTCATCCGAAAGCTCGACGAGGATGACCCTTCGGCGCACATCCGTGACCGGCTCACCTGCTTCGTGCAGCCGCAGAATGGCGGCAAGCGAGAAGCTCTTGCGCGCGGGCTGACACTGGCAAAGCATGAGCTTCTGGTCTTTGTCGACTCGGACTCCTTCCTCTCGCCCTTTGCGGTCAGAAATGTCGTGCAGCCTTTCAAGGATAAGGAAATGGGCGGTGTCTGCGGGCGGACGGATGTGGCGAATACCTATACGAATTCGCTCACGAAGATGCAGGCGGTGCGCTACTATATCGCATTCCGCATCATGAAGGCGGCGGAAGGCTTCTTCGATGCGGCGACCTGCCTCTCGGGGCCGCTTTCCTGCTACCGGAAGGATCTGGTCGAAAAATACTGTGATGCGTGGATTCATCAGAAGTTTTTGGGACGCAAGGCGACCTTCGGTGATGATCGCAGTCTGACGAATTTCATTCTGCGTCACAATCGCACGACCTATCAAGATACGGCGATCTGCGAGACCATCGTACCGAAGAGCTACAAGGTTTTTCTGAAACAGCAGATGCGCTGGAAGCGCTCATGGCTGCGTGAATCCCTCATCGCTGCGCGCTATATGTGGAAGAAGGAGCCGCTCATGGCGCTCTCCTTCTACTTTGGGCTTATCGTTCCGATCGCAGCCCCGATCGTCGTGATCTACAATCTGATCTACATCCCGCTCATGCACCGCGTCTTCCCGACGACGTTCCTCGTCGGTATGGCGCTCATGGCGATGCTGATGAGTATGGCGCAGCTTTTCCTCAGAAAAAGCTCTACCTGGGTCTTTGGGATCTGGTTCTGCCTCTACTATGAAGCAGTCCTGCTCTGGCAGATGCCGGTCGCATGGTTCACCTTTTGGAAGGATACCTGGGGCACGCGCATGACGCCGGCAGATGTGCGGGAGGCTGAGAAGAAAAAGAAGAAGGAAATGGAAAAGCACCATAAAGCGGAACAGAAAGCAGGTGAGAAGCCATGACGCTGGGGGAGGAATCGTATACCAGACATAAGAACCGCGTGAAGCGGGCGCGGACCTTGGTGGAGATCGCCTTTGTCATCGCGGCGCTCTACCTGCTCTATACCCTCTTTTTCCACGGAAAGACATACCAGCCCTATACCGAGAGCAAGGTGAGCCCTACGACCGATACGGGCTTCATCGCGCTTTCGTACTTCGGCGTCGACCGCATCGGAGACACCTCGACACTGATCGGGGGAAAGCAGCTCCGCGAGCACCTGAAGGCCTTGAAGGACAATGGCTACGTGACCATCACGCAGGAAGACATCGAGAAGTACTATGAAAAAGGCCAGCCTCTTCCTGAGAAGGCACTGTACCTGATGTTCGAAGATGGGCGGCGCGATACCGCGATCTTCGCTGACGACATCATCGAAGATCTGAATTTCAAGGGCGTCATGATGACATATCCGGAGAAATTCGATCACGAGGATCCGAAATTCCTTCGCCCGTCGGACCTGAAGGACCTGACAGACTCCACCTTCTGGGAGCTGGGGACGAATGGCTACCGGCTGGAATACATCAATGTGTACGATCGCTATCACAATTTCATCGGAGAGATCGATCCCTTGACCTATGCGATGATGCGTCCGTACCTCGGGCGTGACTACAATCACTATCTCATGGACTACATCCGCGATAAAGACCGCATCCCGGTCGAAACGCTGGACCATATGAAGCGGCGCATCGGCTATGACTACAGCCGCGTCGCGGAGCTCTATCAGGAGCATCTGGGCTACGTGCCGCAGGTCTATGTTCTGATGCATGCGAATACAGGAAAATTCGGCAATGCGGCAAGTGTTTCCTACGAAAATGAAAAATGGATCCGCAAGCTTTTCAAGATGAATTTCAATCGAGAGGGCTACTCCTTCAACCGGAGAAACAGCTCGCTCTACGATCTCACGCGCATGCAGCCGCAGCCATACTGGCCGGTGAATCATCTCTTGATGCGCATCAAGTATGACACGAAGCAACAGGATATCACCTTCAAGCGGGGCGATACCCGCATAGAGGACTGGGAGATCCTGAAAGGCGCAGGGGAGTACAAGGAAGAAAGCATCATCCTGACATCCCTGCCTGAAAAGGAAGGCCTGATGCGGCTCAAAAATCACTACAGCTATGGAGATGTAGACATCAAAGTCCGTCTCGAGGGCAATTCCTTCGGCGGGCAGAAGGTCCTCTTCCGTGGGAATAAGGACTTCACCTCCTGCCTCTCTGCCGGTATCGAGCAGGGGAAGCTGGTGATCGCAGTGAGAAAAGGCGCTGGAGAGAAGAAGCTCTTTGAAGAAAAGCTTTCCGTCCTTGACGGGGAGACCCCGATTTCCATCGAAGAGGATAAAAAACGCGTGCGTATGGGCGTCCTTGCCGCACTCACCCGCTATGCAGATACGACCGACAAGGCGAAGCTCTATGCTGCCCGCATGGAAGAGACGAGGAATTGGGAGGCCTCGTCCGTCAAAGACGGAGAGAAGGAATATGAAGCACCGGAGAGTTTCCATGCCCGTCTTGACCGCGAGCTGGAGATCCGCATGAGAGGAGATCAGGTGACAGTTCTTCTGGACGGGAAGGAAGCGGCCCATGTCGAAGCACCGGAGATGATGGGAAGGGAAGTCGGCCTTTGGTCCGGCTGGAACAGTCAGGCATGGAGCCAGAGAAATCTCGCAGATGATGTCTATGACGGCGTCTTCGAGCACCTCATCATCACATCGCACAGGGATGGAAAAGAAAGCCTCATCTACTCGAGCGAACTAACAGGTCTCGATAAGTGGCGCTTTGATGCGAATCAGAAATGGGAGTCCGTACTCGGATGGTTCCTGAAGCATTTCTAGGGATGAGTGGCTGGTGACTTGGAATCAGTAGCTAGGGATTAGTAGCTAGGGATTAGGAAGCTCGAGTGACTAGTGACTTGAATACTACTTTCGGGCATCGCCTCTTATAATTGCGGCGAAGCCGCCACCACAACCCTGAACCCTGAAGTTTGAAAGCAGGGTTGAGTGACTGGTGACTGGGAGACATCATACTCTCTCGCATCGTCATTTCGAGCGAAGCGAGAAATCTTTCTTGCAGACCGGGAAACGATGGATGTGTGAACGCAGAAATACGCAGCACCAAGGCGTCGTTTCCGTATCAGTGCCTATGTGATACTGACCGTAGTGCCATAGAGATCCCTCGGCTATGTAATGCTATTAAGTTAAGGAAATTGTTAGCGCCGTAATGACTTGCTTCCCCCTT
>JAJWRZ010000019.1:0-19791 GCA_021633965.1 Dialister sp. | reverse complement strand
GGTCAGGATGACGCTCATACCGGGCTCTTTGATGGCGCGATAGTAGGCATACAGCATAGAGAGGATACCGATGCCGATGTAGCAGGCCCCTTCGATACGGAGGTAGCCTGCGCCGATCGCGATGGTTTCTGTCGCTGCCCTCGGGACGAAGAAGGCCATCAGCTCGGGGGCGAAGGCATAGATGATGACGCTCGTGAGGAGAGCGAAAGAGACGACCATCTTCGCCGAGGCGATGACGCACTCTCTGATGCGCTTTTGATCTCCGGCGCCATAGTTCTGCGCGATGGCTGTCGAGAAGGCATTCCCGAAGTCCATGAGGGGGGAGTAGGCCAGGGTGTCGATCTTGACGCCGGCAGCGAAGGCAGCCATGACGATGGTGCCGAAGCTGTTCACGAGCCCCTGCACGAGAAGGATACCGAAATTCATGATGGACTGCTGGAGGCTGGTCAGAAGCGAGAGACGGGAGATGTCGCGGAAGATGGATGGGTCCCAGCGGCGGTATTTCTTTTCTACCAGAAGATCTTTTCGATAGAAAAGACAGTAGCAAAGGATGCCGAGACCGGAAGCGTACTCAGCGATGACGGTCGCCTCGGCCGCGCCGGCGACGCCTCGCTGGAAGACCAGGATGAAGAGAAGGTCGAGCGCGATATTCAGGAGGGCCGAGACGATGAGGAAGACGAGTGGGATGAGTGAGTTTCCCACGGCGCGCAGGAGGGCAGCAAAGTAGTTGTAGAGAAAGACGGCGATGATGCCGGAGAAGATCCATAGGAGATAGTCACGGAAGTAGGAAGCGACGTCTGCGGGGATCTGCATGAAGCGGATGATCTCTTCCAGAAATATATAGGAGATGGCATTCAGGAAGAGCGAGAGCGCGCCGATGGAAAGGAAGGAAATATAAATGGACTGCTTCATGCGGGCGGTGTTCTTCTGTCCGTGGCAGATGGAGAAGTAGACGCCGCTCCCCATCGTGAGACCGATCAGGATGGAGGTGATGAAGATCATGAGTGTATAGGCACTCCCGACAGCGGCGAGAGGCGCTTCGCCGAGGAATCGTCCGACGATCAGTGTATCGACGACATTGTAGAGCTGCTGAAAAATATTGCCGGCCATGAGGGGCAGAGAAAAAAGCAGTATCTTTTTTGAGATGCTGCCTTGGGTAAAATCGAGATCTTTTGTCATGAAGGCTCCTTAGGAAACAGGGATCTTGAGGCTCTATCAGGGAAAGTCTGACAGTCATGCGGCGCATACATAGAGAAGCGCCGCAAGCCGTTGAACGGGGTGATGCCTCATTTGCCTTATTATGGAGCGTGCCGCGATGAAATGCAAGAGGAAGAGGGCAGGATATCATTGATTGTTATGCGCCGCACCTTCCCCGTTGAACCTATAGAACCCGAGAACCTTTTCCGGTCGTAATTAAGGGACGGCACGCTCCATGAGCGAACCCCGAACCTTTTCTCTATGTTATAATAAGGACGATATTATGCAAAGAAGGAGAACTCATGAAACTACTCCGATTGACACTGCAGGGCTTCAAGTCCTTCGCAGATAAGACTACGATCGATTTTTCTGACGGCATGACGGTCATCGTGGGGCCGAATGGATGCGGGAAGAGCAATATTTCCGATGCGGTCCGCTGGGTGCTGGGGGAGCAGAATGTGCGCCAGATCCGTGGGCAGAAGGCAGAGGATATGATCTTTTCCGGCTCAGAGACGCGCCGGGAAAAGAATGGGGCGGAGGTCACGCTCGTCCTTGATAACAGCGGATGCGAGCTGCCGCTCGATACCACAGAGGTCGCGATCACGCGAAGGCTCCTTAGAAATGGGGATAGTGATTTCTATCTGAATAAGCGAAGCTGCCGCCTGAAGGATATTCAGGAGCTTCTGGCACCGACAGGGCTCGGTAAGGGCTCGATGGCGATCATCGGACAGAACCGTGTGGATCAGGTGCTGACGGCACATGCGGATGAACGGCGCGTGATCTTCGAGGATGTGGCAGGGATCAGCCTGTACCGCATGCGGAAGACGGAAGGACTCCGAAAGCTCGAGAAGACGGCGGAGAATATGGAGCGCGTGAAGGATATGATGGCGCTTCTCGATGAGCAGCTCGTTCCTTTGAAGGAAGGGGCAGAGAGAGCAAGAAGGTACAAAAGCCTTACGCAGGAGAAGCGGGCGATCGATGCGACGATGGGGCTCTTGAAGCTGACATCCTCCGGACGTATGACGGCACGCTATGAAAATGAAGCGCTGAAGCTCCAGGATGAAGGCTCTTTGTGGCAGACGAAGCTCTCGCAGGCGAGCCTGGCTAAGGAAACGCTGGAAAAGGATCGTCTCGCGCATCAGGAGAAGCTGCGCGAAGCGGGGGACGCGATGGCGGATGCCCAGCGGGAGATGGAGCGGCTGCGCGGCGATTACCGCGTGAAGGAAGAGGCGCTCTCCCATGCGAAGGAGAAATGGGAGGAGCTCACCGTATCCGCAGAGGATCAGACGGAAGCAGAGAAGGAGATCGCAGAAGAGATCGCTGGTGCGAAGGAGGAACTCTCGTGTGCGGAGGCGTCCCTGCAGGCGGCAAAGGAAGCTGTTTCCGCGAAAGCAGAGGAAAAGGAGTCTCTCTCAAGAGCACTGGCAGAGGCGGAGACCGCCTATGTGAGGGCGCTGGCTATTTCGCAGGAAAAGGAGAAGAAAAAGGAGAAGGTGAGCCAGCAGCTTGTGCATGCAAGAGAAGACATCGAGCGTCTGGCGGCGGAGATCGATCATCATGAGAAGGAGGAGGCATCCCTCGCCGAGGAGGAAGAAGCAGCCTTGCGCGAGCTGTCCGAGCTTCTTCGTGAAGAGAAGGAGAAGACGGAGCGCCTCACCGCTCTTTCGGAGAAGGGCAAGCAGCACAGCGAAGCACTGCGAGCGGCGGAGGAGCTGCGTTTTCGTCTGGGCGGTGAAGAACGGAAGCAGGAGTCGCTGCTTTCGTCGATCCGTTCGCAGAAGGCGTATCTGGAACGGGCGGAAAAGGAATACGCGAGCTTTTCCCGTGTGACGAAGACCATCATGGAGCAGGCAGACCGTTTCGGTGAGGCCATCCATGGGGCGCTCGGAGAGCTCATCCGTGTGCCGGACGAATATACGGAGGCCGCGGAAGCAGCGCTCGGCGGACAGATTTCCTATATCGTGACGGATACGACGAAGGCAGCGGGAGAGATCATCCGCTGGCTTTCGGAGAAGCATTTAGGCCGCACGACCTTCTATCCTTTGGAGTCCATGCATCCGCGCTATAACAACGGGACGGAAGTGATGGCGTCGAAGGAGCCGGGGATCTGCGGTATCGCCTCTCACCTTTTCTCCTGCCAGCCGATGTATCAGGATCTCCTCGATACTCTTCTCGGGCGCACTCTCATCGCAGAAGACCTGGACGCGGCGCGGCGGGTCGCCAAAAAGTATGGCTACCGTCTGCGCATCGTGACGCGGGACGGGCAGCTTGTCAATGCAGGCGGCTCCATGACGGGCGGCTCGATGAAGAAAAAGGAGAATACGTATTTCGGCCGCAGAAAAGAGATCGCAGATCTCTATGCGCGTGAAGCGGAGGGCGAGAAGGCTCTCGCACTCTGCCGTACGCGGAGGAAGGAGCAGGAGGCCCACTGTGATGCGCTCGCAGAAGAGGTCAGCCGTGAACGGGAAGAATGGCAGGCGCTCAAGGTCGTTCTGGCCACCCTCTCGGCGCGCCGTGAAGGGGCGGAGCGATCGATGACCGAAAGACGGAGCCGCCTTTCTCTGGCCAAGAAGCAGCTCGGAGAGGAGCGGGGCCGGCTCTCGGAGACAAGGTCGCAGGCGGAAGGCTTGGAGGAGGCACTGTCTGCCTTCCCTGATCTTCCACCAGCGGCAGGCAATGAAGAGCGTGAGCGTCTGAGGAAGGCATTGGAGGAGAAGCAGGAAGTCCTTCTCGCATCCCATGTCGCTCTGACCAAGGCGGAAGAGAGCGTGAGCTTCGGGAAACGCATGCTCGAGGAACGCAGCCGCGCTAAAGAAGAGCTGGCAGCAGACAGAGCCGCTCTTGAAAAAGCGCAGCGTGACAATGAAGCAGAACGGCAGACACTTGCGGAAGAGCTTATTTCTTTGAAGGCTGCTTTCAGTGACGCAGAGGCGCACTGGCAGAAGACCCGCACCCAGCAGGAAAGCCTGTCTGACGATGCAGATGGATTTGCCATCCGGCAGCGCGAGGCAGATGAGGCGTGGAAGAAAGCGCAGGCCGCTTCAGCGAAGATCGAGCGGGACAGAGCAGAGCTTGCCGTGAGGATCGCGCAGTTCAAAGCCGAGGAGGAGGATGTGCTGCGCAAGTTCGAGGCGTGGCACATGACCCGTCAGCAGGCGGAAGCGCTCCGACTGTCCGGCTCTATGGAGGATATGGAGCGGCAGGGAAAGGACCTTGCCCGCCGCATGGCTGAGCTGGGCAGTGTGAATCCGGAGGGCGAGGAGGAGTACGCCCGTCAGCTCGCACGAAGGAAATTCTATGAGGGGCAGGTGGCCGATCTCGCAGAAGCGAGGAAGGGGCTTGAGACCATCATCAGCGATATCGACCGGACGATGGAGAGCCGGTTCACCGAAGCCTTCCGCAAGATCAATGAAGAATTTGGCCGCATCATGCAGCTCATGTTCCGCGGCGGTAAGGCGCGTCTCGAACTCACCGATGAGGCACATCCTTTGGAGGGCGGTGTCGAGATGTACCTGCAGCTTCCCGGCAAGAAGCGTCAGCCGCTCTCTCTCATGTCCGGCGGCGAAAGAGCCCTGACGGTCATCGCTCTTCTGATCTCCTTCATGGCGTATCGCCCCGCGCCCTTCTGCTTCGTCGATGAGATCGATGCAGCCTTGGACGATGCGAATGTCGAACGCTACAGCCGCATGATCGGCGAGTATAAAAAGAAAACACAGTTCATCGTCATCTCACACAGGAAAAAGACGATGGAATTTGCCGACACCCTGCAGGGTGTCACCATGGCAGAGAAGGGCGTTTCGAGCCTCATCACCGTGAAAATGAAGGATTATATGGAGTGAGGTTAGCGGGAGCTGTCTCCTTGAGTGCGAATGAAAGCTCTGCACGAATGAGGAATGAGAAATTAGAAATTAGGAATGAAGGTGGCGGCTTCGCCGCAATTTTTAGACTATGATGTTCTCGTATCGTCATTTCGAGCGCAGCCGAGAAATCTTTATTGCAGTACGTAAATCACATGTATGCGCCATTTCATAAACGAAGTTTTGGTACTACGTCATTCTGCTATCTCGCACTTACTATTTACCGGTGTGCAAGAAAGATCGAGGGCTTCGCTCGGGATGACGATACGTGGGGAACAATTTTATAAAAAAGCGGCGCTTCTATATTTTATGCGCCGCACCACCCCAGTTGAACCCATAGAACCCGCTGAACCTCTTTCGCACGCGATCAAGGAACGTCCCGCCCCAAGGGCTAACCTTGAACCCGACAGCTTAATCTTTTCCTGTAGACACTTCACGCCTATTTATATACAATAAACATATACATTCTTTAGGAGGAAAGAGACATGGGATTTTTTGATAAGATCAAACGGGGGCTCACCCGCACGAAAGAGAGCCTCATCCGCAATATCGAGAGCGTCGTCATCGGTTATGCGGAGATCGACGATGATTTTCTGGAAGATCTGGAAATGGTTCTGCTCTCCGGAGACATCGGCGTGCGCACCACGGACTACCTGATGCGACAGATCCGCCGCGGTGTCACCGAAGGCACGATCCACAATACCAATGAAGTCATGCCCTTCATGGAAAAGACCGTGAAGGAGCTTTTGAAGGATGATACCATCGATCAGGAGAATACGCACCATCCGGAAGTCATCCTCGTCGTCGGCGTGAATGGCGTGGGCAAGACCACGACCATCGGCAAGCTCTCCGGCAAGCTTCACAAGGAAGGCAAGAAGGTCCTTCTCGCGGCTGCAGATACCTTCCGTGCGGCGGCTTCTGAGCAGCTCACCATCTGGGCGGAGCGCACCGGCGCAGACATCGTGAAGCATGCGGAAGGCGCGGATCCGGCGGCGGTAGCCTTCGATGCTGTCTCAGCAGCCAAGGCGCGCGGCGTCGATGTCGTCCTTATCGATACTGCCGGCCGTTTGCAGACGAAGGTAAATCTGATGGAAGAGCTTGCCAAGATCTCCCGCGTCATCAAGAAGGTCATCCCTGATGCGCCGCATCAGACGCTCCTCGTCCTGGATGCGACCACAGGGCAGAATGCCATCAGCCAGGCGAAAAATTTCGGAGAGATCGTGCCGCTGACAGGGGTCGTCCTGACCAAGCTCGATGGCACGGCGAAAGGCGGCGTGGTCCTCTCTGTCCATGAAGAGCTGCATGTGCCGATCAAGTGGATCGGTCTCGGTGAACGCGAGGACGATCTCGACCGTTTCCATCCGGATGATTTCGCCAAAGCCCTCTTCGAGACAGAGGATCACATTCTGGGAGAAAGCACGAAAGTGTAAAAACGCAAAAGGTCATCTCATGGAGTTCATCTGACCTCATAGGTTCATCAGGCTTTGAAGGCGTGACAGGTTCAACGAAAATTTCGCGGCGTTTCCTTACGTGTCGCTCCATCCCCGTTGCGCATGTTCCACCCATCACCCCTGTTGAACCTATGAGTTTTTTTCTGTTCTATAGAGACGAGGGCATCATGACAACATTCATCGACCCTGCGACGGGCTATGAGGTGCGGGTGATCCGAAAACCCATCCGCCGCATCTATCTTCGCGTGCGGGAGGGAGGATCTGTCGAGGTGACGGCGCCGCGGAGGGTCTCGGAGCGGGAAATCCGTGACTTCGTCGCGGAAAAGACCGCATGGCTTACAAAGTACATGGCGCTGGTGCCGAAGAAAATCAAATTTCAATATGTCACAGGAGAGATCCACCATGTCTTCGGAAAGGCGTATCCCTTGCAGGTCTGCCTCGGCCCGCGCGACGAGGCAGGCATCTCTTCCGGCGGAGAGCTGCAGCTGGTCCTACGGACGAAGCAGAGTGATCGCGAGGATATATTCAAGGAAGGCATGAAGCGCATCCTTCTTTGGGAGATCGAAAAGCAGCTTGAAACATGGACGAAGCGCATGGCGATCCCGGAGAGTCGGATCACCGGGGTCACGATCCGCGTCATGAAAAGCCGCTGGGGCTCCTGCTGCCGGAGAGTGACGGGGCGCTTCTCCTTCGCCCTCGACCTTGTCACAAAGCCGAAGGAATGTATCGAGGCTGTCGTCGTCCATGAGCTCTGCCACCTCTTCACAGCCGGTCATGGCCCCGACTTCTATGTACGGATGGAGACATATCTGCCGGACTATAAAGAAAGAGACAGACTCCTTGCGAGCCTTCCGAGGGAATTGGTATAGGAACTAGTAGCTAGTGACTAGTGACTAGTGACTAGGGACTAGGGATTAGGGATTAGGGATTAGGGACTGGTGACACGCTCCTCGGGCTCACCCCGAACTGTTTACCTCTCTTCTGATCCCATTCCCCTATAGCAATCACACGTCCAACGTGATATACTGTAATAAAATTATTTTATATCAAGTAGGCGCGCGTGCCGCGCAAGGGGTAGTGCCATGAATAACACGGATTGGAAGATTCTGATCTATCTTCGAGAAGAACGCAGCATCAATAAGGTCGCCAAGCGGCTGTTTATGACCCAGCCGTCTTTGACGTATCGCTTGAGCCAGATGGAAAAAGAGATCGGCTGTCCGCTTTTCATTCGTACCAATAAGGGCGTCCATTTCACCGATGCGGGAAATCGCCTCTTCTCCTTTGCCGAAAAAGAACTGCAGCAGTATCAAGACATGAAGAACTTCGTGACACATGAGCCGAATACCATTTCCGGCGTGCTGCGCATCGGTGCGAGCCAGTCCTTCGCGCAGTCGCACATGCCGGCCATTCTGAAGGGCTTCGTCGATGAGTACAATGACATCGAGATCTCGCTCACGACGGATACGAGCGACCGCCTGACGAAGCTGGTCAAGAAGGAGGATATCCATCTGGCCATCGTTCGCGGCAATCAGGAATGGCCGGATGCGGACATTCTTCTCGAGGATGCACCGCTCTATCTCATCTCTGCACAGAAGATCGACTACGATACCCTGCCGAACCAGCCATCCATCCGCTATCGCAGTGACCCGTCGCTGGATGAGCTGAGAAGCCGTTGGTGGCGTCAGAATTTCTCGGAATCTCCGCATTTTCTTCTGACCGTTTCTGACTGTCTCACCTGCGTAGAGATCGTGAATCATGGTCTTGGACAGTCGCTCATCCCGGCAGACCTTCTCCCAAAGTGTACGCCGAATGTCAATCGCGAAATGATCTACGACCGCCAGAAGCGCCCGATCCTGCGCCCGAGCCACCTCATCTTCAAGCAGGCCATGCTCCAGTCTACGCCTGTCAAGATCTTCGTGGATTATATGAAAAAATATTTTGAAGTATGAAAAAAAGGGGCTGTGAAGAAATGAAGATTCATTTCTTCACAGCCCCTTTTTTATGTGTAAATAATACATGTCTTTATCTATAGGAAACCGTTACTAAATTGGCAGGCATAAAATTCAGGAGTACGGCTTCATCATTATCATCATGCTGATACAGTATGGCAATTTGATTTCGTTTCCATGCGTAATTCTCCATTTTACCGGGAACTTTATTATGAATGACCGGTGTTCCATATTCTTTAATCAGGAATTGGGAAATATTTCGTTTATCGCCTGATACATACACATCCATACTTCTTAATTTTTTATCTTTAAATCGTAATGTGATATAGGCAGGCTTTGTGAGTCCCAGGCAGCCCCGCGGCGCCAGATTACGTAACTCCCATTCTTCATCCCATAAGTGTTTTATAGTGTATTTTCCCTGAATCTCTTCTACTGGTTCACCATAATAGAAGTCCATAAACCCAAAATCATTTTCGTTTTTAGGTACAGTGTTTTTGCTATCTGAAAATTCTGACAACTTCACTGTACCGGTATGGTTAGCAGTCGTATCTATGGCTCCTGCAGAAGAACTCAATGAAAGCAGGCATGCCAACATGGCTATTGCTATTTCTTTTTTCATACTTAATCACTCCTTTCTTAGTGTAAAATTTTACTCGGTAGGGAAATTTTTCCAGAAACCATCCTTGCTCTGTATTACCTGGTTCAGATATTGAGGGCGATTTATCAATTTAGTCATCAGGCACCTCCTGCATTTTTGATTCTATTGTACCAAAACTTTCTCATAAGTTCAAAAGTTTCAGCATTTGAAGTCGGAAACTCTCATAAATTCAAGAGTTTCCGACTTCCATTTACTAAAGTGTATGATTTTTTGTTTAAACCAATCATTCCAGTTTTTATATCAGAAATTGTCAACCCTAAAACGATTAATAAATTTTGAGTGTTTAGCAAATTTTATATAAATACGAGGAGCGCTTTTTCGAGGCTCCTGTTTTTGTTGGGCCATAGGCTTAGCGTCCTATGGGTGCATCTTGGCTCCATCGGAGTGCGATCTATTTTCCCATCTCTGCGAGCGGGGTCCGATCGGGATCACCGGTAAGATTTCTTGCGATATCCGTCGGTACGCGGCGGTAGGGGAAGGTCTTCAGGATATCCTGCATGAGGTCATCGAAGATATAGCGATTCCTGACGGTGCCCTCCTCTTCGCTGTTCCAGTAGGTCGCGCGGTCATCGCGGATGGACGGCTCCCCTTTCTTATAGGAATAGATATCGAAGATGGCGCGTGTCTCTACGATGTCATCAGCGTCGCAGAATAAGGAGCGGTGATAGACAACCTGCCGCCACTCCGTGATGACAGGCATGACGACGATGTCTGCATCCGCTTTTTCTGCGAGCTCCTTCAGCTGCGAAGGGGAGTAGAGGGCGGCATCGTACGTGGCCGTATCCAGAGTGCGGTAATACGGATAGCGGAAGATCATTTCCATTTCGCGGTTCACGTAGGCAGCGGCTTCCTCACCGCTTCTGTATCGCGCCCGTAGCAGGAGCACGGTGCGCGTATTCTCGAAGTATCCCAGACTTCGATTCACAGCCGGATCGGCCGCCTTCGCGGGAACAAGGACGCTGAGGCAGAGGATGAGGGACATGAGTAGAAGAGAAATTCGTTTCATAAAAAGACCTCCTTTGATACTATTGTAGCACCAAAGGAGGGGACAGGACTAGGGAAATACTGATTCAAGCGCAGAGTCCTAATCCCTAATCCCTAGTCACTTTCCTCTCTATCCACCACAGCCGTCCCATGAGGAGCAGGGCCGAGGTGCCGACGCCAAGGTCGATGCACTGCCAGTAGGACTCAGGACCGTGGGAGAGGACGTAGTCGAAGAAAAGGCCGGAGGGGAAGCAAACGAACCAGTAGGCGATGAGCATGAGGAAGAAGGGGACTTTCGCGTCCTTATAGCCGCGCAGGATCCCCTGAATGGGAGCGGCGATGTCATCGAAGAGCTGCCATCCGGCGCAGTAGACAAGAAAGAGGCTGCCAAGCGCAATGACGGCAGGATCCGTGCTGTAGAGAGAAATGATCTCCTGCCGGAAAAGGAGCGTCGCGGTGATGGTGATGGCTGCGCCGGTGAGTGTGGTGAGGAGCCCCAGCCGGGAGTATTCGCGGGCAAGGTCATAGCGGCGCGCTCCGACCTCGTAGCCGACGAGGATGGTCATCGCCATGGAGCAGCTCATGGGGATCATGTAGATGATACCGGAGAAATTGAGCGCCGCCTGATGCGCCGCGATGGTTTCTGTGCCGAATTTCGTGATGAATACGATGATGAAGCCGAAGAGGCTCGTTTCCATGAAGACACCGAGCGCATTCGGGATGCCGAGTGCCATGTACTCTTTCCAGACGAAGAGGCGGCTTTCCGGCGAGGAAAAGAGTGCGCGGCCCATGAATGGCTTCTGAGACAGGATGACAGCAAGAAAGAGCAGGACAAGAAAGACGTAGGTAAGAAGAGTCGCAATGCCGGCTCCGACACCGCCTAGGGCGGGAGCCCCCCATTTCCCGAAGATGAAGGCGTAGTTCAGAAGGCCGTTCACCGGGAGGGCGAGGAGGAAGAGACGCATGGAGATCGTCGTCGCTCCCACCGTGTCGGTCAGTGAGCGCAGCGGCATCGTGAGCATTTCAAAAAGGAATGCTCCCACAAGTGCGAGCATGTAGTCCTTGGCGATGGAGGAAACTGCAGGGGCGAGGGAAAGCCCTTCGAGGACTGTATCGATGAGGAGGTAGTAGAGAAGGGCGAAAAGGAAAGAGAGCAGGAGTGCGAGGTAGAGTCCCGTGCGGATGATCATCGGGATGCTCTCCTTTTCTTTCTTCCCCATGAGCTGTGCGGCCATCGGTGTCGCAGCGGTGAGAAGTCCCATCGCGGTCGTCTGGATGGGAAGGAAGAGACTGGCGCCGATGGAGACGCCGGCCAGATCGTTTGCACTGACGTGACCGGACATGGTCGAGTCCATGAAGTTCATGCCGACGGTGGAGACTTGGGCGATCAGGATCGGGATCATTGTCGCGATTAGCTTTTTGAGATGAGAAAGATTGATAGACATAGGGATCGTATATTTGAAAAATCCTTGCTGGTTCAGACCAGTAAAAAAGACTGCGAAAAAAGGAGCTGCCTTTTGGCAACTCCTTTTATTATAACCGAAATCCTCAATTATTTCATGTGAGCGGCAGCCCAGTCAGCCTTGAAGCGGGCAATGCCGTTGTCGGTCAGCGGGTGCTTCATCGCATCCATGAGGACCTGGAAGGGAACGGTCGCGATGTCAGCGCCGGCGAGAGCGCACTGGGTGATGTGCTGCGGCTTTCTGATGGAGGCAGCGATGATCTTCGTCTCGATGCCGTGAAGCTCGAAGATCTCGGAGATGGTCTGGATCAGTTCGACGCCGTCCCATCCGATGTCATCGATGCGGCCGACGAAGGGGGAAACGAAGGAAGCACCGGCGCGCGCAGCGAGCAGGGCCTGGTTGGCAGAGAAGATCAGGGTGACATTGGTACGGATACCGGCCTTTGCGAGACCCTTCACCGCTTTCATGCCTTCTGCGGTCATCGGGATCTTGACGACGACATGCGGGTCAAGGGCAGCGAGGACTTTGCCTTCTGCGATCATGCCTTCCGCATCATCGGCGAGGACTTCTGCGGAGATCGGGCCATCCACGATGGAGGCGATCTCTTTGATGGTGGCGTGGAAGTCTTTGCCTTCCTTGGCGATCAGAGACGGATTCGTGGTGACGCCGGAAATAAATCCCATATCATTGGCTTTGCGGATGGCTTCCACATCAGCGGTATCGATAAAAAATTCCATGTGATTCTCCTTCTGCGAGCGCTTGTGCCTCGCTAATAAGTATACACTTTTTAATGCTTCCTACATATTACACTATTTCAGGAGAAAGTCAAGAAAAACCGCAGCTTTCGCTGCGGTTTCAGGACGGGGACGGCGGCTTTTCCGTCAAGGGGCGATGCCCGCTGATCGGATGTCATTTCGGGCGCCGCGGGAAGGCTCTTTCTCTTGCGCGTCACAGCCCCTTCTGCTCGATGCCGCTGACGAGGTAGCCCAGATGGGTCGTGGCATTCAAGGTGACGAGACGCCAGATGCCGTGATCACACTCGATGACGTTGATGCAGGCATTGTCCTGTTTGATCTGCCAGAAGTGGCTCATAGGAAGCCCCAGCAGGTCACAGAGGATCGCTTTGTTGACTGCGTCGTGCGCGCAGACGAGGACAGTCTCACCATCATAGCTTCTGGCATATTCATCGAAGGCTTCACGGGCGCGTTTTCTGACGTTTTCGAGATTTTCCCCCTCAGGCATCTGCACGCGTTCAGGGTGGGTGTGCCAGAGGCGAAATTCTTCCGGATAGCGCGCTTCGATCTCTTCAGCGTGGATGCCTTCCCACAGGCCGTGGCTGATCTCCGTGAGGCGCGGGTCTTTGGCGACGGGAAGATGATGGTAGTCCGCAGCGAAGCGGCAGGTGTCGTGAGAGCGGGAGAGAGGCGAGGAGATCGCGCGGTCGATATGGATGTCCTTGAGGGCGAACGCGGCCGCTTTTCCCTGCTCTATGCCGCGGGGAGAAAGCGGCGTGTCTTCCTGTCCCTGGTAGCGGCCTTCGATATTCCACGTAGTCTCTCCGTGGCGAAGAAGAATGATACGGATCATGAGAGAGTCTCCTTTTTGGGGGTTCAAGGTTCAAGGTTCAAGGTTCAAAGTTCAGGGTTCAGGGGTGTGGTGGCGGCTTCGCCGCGAATATATATGGGGCGATGCCCGAAGGTGACATTTCAGTCACCAGTCACCAGTGACTAGTCACTTATCTCCGCTTTCAACCTGAACCCATTCCCCTTAATGTTCGCAATGAATGACTTTCACATCGTGAATGCCATCGATGTTCATGAGGGCAGGGAGGATCGCAGTCGGGATATCTTTATCGACGGCGACGGCCATCACATTCGTGCCCTTGTCTGCGGAAGCGCCGACCTGCATGCCGTTGATATTGATGCCTGCGCTGCCAAGGACGGAAGCGACCTGACCGATCATGCCCGGCTTGTCTTCATGCGGAGCGATGATGATGCAGCCCTTCGGTTCGAAGTCTACGCGGAAATGGTCGAGGGAGACGATCTTGGCATCCTTGCGGTCAAAGAGGGAGCCTGTGATGCGGTGTGTACCCTTGTCGGTGTCGATGGTGAGGGAAATGGTATTCGTATAGTAGTGACCTTTTTTCGCTTTCACTTCACGGACATCAATGTGGCGTTCCTCTGCGATGCCGCGGGCGTTGACGAAGTTGACGGTCTGCTGGAGGACCGGTGAGAGGAGACCCTTCAGGACAGCCGTGGTGAGCGGTGCGGTCTCGGTATCTGTGAGTTCACCGGTGTATTCGATATTGACGGTGGAAATGCGGCCGCCTGCGAGATCGATGGCGATGTTGCCCATGCGTTCGCAGAGGTTGAAGTACGGCTGGATGACATGCAGAGTAGCTTTCGTGATCGGGGAAGCATTGACTGCGGTAGCGACCGGTTCACCGTGGAGCGCTTGCGCGACGCCGATAGCGACGTCAGTGGCGACGCCGGCCTGCGCTTCCTTCGTGGACGCGCCGAGATGCGGGGTGAGTGCGACATTCGTCATGCCAAGGAATGGATTTTCTTCCGGCTTCAGCGGTTCATTCGGCCATACGTCGATGCCGGCTCCGGCCACTTTGCCGGATTTCAGTGCATCGGCGAGTGCTTTGATATCGACGACGGCACCGCGGGACGCATTGACAAGGCGGACACCGTCTTTCATTTTAGCGAGTTCTTTTTCTCCGATCATGCCGCGCGTCTCATCCGTGAGCGGGGTATGCAGGGTGATGTAGTCGGACTCTTTGAGGAGGGTGTCCAGATCGACAAGCTCGACGCCGAGCTGTTTGCCGCGCTCTAAGGTGATATAGGGATCGTAGCCGATGGTTTTCATATTGAATGCCTGCAGGCGTTTGGCCACATTTGAACCGACGCGGCCGACACCGATGATGCCGACAGTCTTATTCAGGAGCTGGATGCCGGTGAAGCTCTTTCTGTCCCAGCGGCCTTCCATGATGGACTGGTGCGCCTGTGGGATATGACGGGTCATGGAGAGCATGAGGGCGATGGTGTGCTCGCAGGCTGCGATCGTATTCGATTCCGGCGTATTCACGACGGTGATGCCCTTCTTGGTGGCTTCGGCGATATCGATGCCGTCGATGCCGACACCGGCGCGGCCGATGA
Source organism: Dialister sp. (assembly GCA_021633965.1). GTDB lineage: Bacteria > Bacillota > Negativicutes > Veillonellales > Dialisteraceae > Dialister. Next base: position 5,071 of record JAJWRZ010000019.1, on the reverse strand, counting down.
CCTTCAGATTCTTGGCTGCATCGATGACGGCCTTGGTGACCTTCGTCTGGCTTCTTGTGATGATGGCATCATAGTCTCCGATCACCTGGCACAGCTCTTCTTCCTTCATATTCGGCTGAATGTCGACGATAAATTCTTTTTCCAGGATCTCTTTCGCTTCTTTGGCAACGTCTGCTGTGATGAAAATTCTAAACATAGTTTTTGCTCCTTATATGATTAAATACAGCGGTATGATGCTTGGGGTTCAGGAAAATTAGGAATGAGGAATGGCGGTGCGGCGCATAAAAATCAGAAGCGCCGCGGAGTATAAATAGGGCGATGCCCGAAAATAGTATTCCAGTCACTAGTCACTTCCAATCCCTAGTCCCTAGTCACTTTTATCCATTCACTCTCATATATTCTTTCATGAAGTCAGCGAGGGCTTCGGCGGCTTCGGGGGTGACGGCATTGTAGAGAGAGACGCGGAGGCCGCCTACGAGGCGATGGCCTTTGACGCCGATGAAATCATTTTCTTTCGCTTTTGCCACGAAGTCTTTCTCCATTTCAGCATTCGCCAGATTGAAAGTCACATTCATGCGGCTTCTGGCGTCTTTCTCTGCGTGACCTTTGTAGAAGCCATCGCTCGTATCGATCACATCATAGATGAGCCGGGCTTTGACCTTGTTTCTTTCTTCGATGGCAGGAAGGCCGCCCATGTTTTTGATCCAGTGGAGCATGCGGTTCAGCGAATAAATACAGAAGACGGGCGGAGTATTGAAGGTGGAGTCCTTCTTGACGAATGTCTGATACTGAAGGAATTCCGGTATATCCGTCCGCGCCGTGGCGAGGAGAGATTTCTTCAGGATCGCAAGCGCCACGCCCGCAGCGCCAAGGTTCTTCTGGATGCCCGCCCAGATCATGTCGAACTGACCGAAATCGATGACGCGGGAGAGAATATCAGACGACATGTCGCAGATGAGTGGCACATTGACTTTCGGGAATTTCCAGTACTCTGTGCCGTAGATCGTATTGTTGGCGCAGAGGTACAGGTAGTCCGTCCCCGGCTTCACCTCATAGGTGTCAGGGATGTAGGAGTAATTTCTGTCCGCTGCGGAATTAGCATCATAGGCTTCTCCGAAAAAGGCGGCAGAATTTCTTGCTTTGTGCGCCCACACTCCGGTGTCGGCATAGGCGGCGCGGGTATGAAGGAAATTATACGCCGTCATCAGGAACTGCATCGTGCCGCCGCCCTGGATGAATACGATCTCGTAATCATCATCGAGGTGCATCAGCTCGCGGAGAAGAGCCTTCGTCTCATCCAGCATGTCCTGAAATTCCTTCGAACGATGACTGATCTCTGTGATGCCCATGCCCGTTCCTTTGAAATCGGTGAGGTCATTTTTCATCGCCTCCAACACTTCCAAAGGCATGGGGGAGGGACCGGCGTTAAAGTTATAGACTCGTTTCATGGCAAACTCCTTAGAAAACACAAAAAGAGAAGACGTCCCATGGGACGAGCTTCTCTTTTCTCGCGGTACCACCCAATTTAGCCAGTGCTAGGGAAACACTGATTAAATCGTTGTTAGATTTTATTCTTGGATTTTTATACAGAGCGAGGAATCATCTGACGCGAATAGCGAGCTATTTAAGGAAGATGATGACGAAGCTATGTATAAAAATCCATATGAAATCTAACTCTGCAATTTAATCAGCGTTTCCCTTGAGTCAGTATACGGATAATAAAAAACGCCCTCCATCCTCAAAGGGACGAGAGCACCCGCGATACCACCCAAATTGCCTTCCGGCCATCTTTAGTCTGCTGTAACGGGCAAATCCCGAAAGATTCTTCATCTTTATCTCCGAAGTGGAAAGTCCTTGTCCCATTGGCAGCTCACACCGACCGCTGTCTCTCTGAAAAAGATTCAAGCACCCTTCTTCATCATCGCTTGTTTCGTATGATTGGATTATAGAACGGGACGGGGGAGTTGTCAAGAGGGAAATATGGGATTCGGAGTCAGCCCCTGGGGCATGCCGGCCTTTGATTCCGTTTGAAAGCTCGACCCGAATGAGGAATTAGGAATGAGGAATTAGGAATGAGGAATGAGGAATGAAGGTGGCGGCTTCGCCGCAAATATATATGGGGCGATGCCCGAAAGTCGTATTCAAGTCACCAGTCACTCGAGGCCCCTAATCCTAGCTACTCATCCCTGCTTTCAAACTTAACCCTTGATTGCGTGCGAAAACTCTGCTCTTGAGTGAGGAGTGTTGGCACGGCGCATCACACCATGGAGGGGACGCGGAATTGATTAGTGATGAGAACAGATGGCTTCTTCGTAGGTGGCTGCCCCGCCAAACTTGTTCTCCTGCTATCGAATGAATGCATGATGTCCATACTTACTCATGCCTACTTGATATTCGCTATATCATCTTAGAACGCTATAATGGAAGAAAAGAGCTTGGAGACATCGCTCGTTTTTATACGGCGGCGAAGCCGCTGCCTTCATTTCTCATGTATAAGGAGGCAAACCATGGATTTCAGTATCAAATACTTCAAAGACTACATTTCCTTTCATGTAGATGACAGCCATCCGGTGAAAGAACTTCTCCCTCATCCTTGCGAAGAGGCAGATATCGAAGAAGAGGAAATCCGCCGGGCACTTGCTCATCCGATTTCCTCGGCGCGCCTCTCTGAGATCGTGAAGGCGGGGGAGAAAGTCGTTATCATCACGAGCGACGTCACGCGCCCCGTGCCCTCCTGGCTTCTGGTCCCCTGTGTCCTGCAAGAGTTGGAAGCTGCGGGCGTCCGCGAGGAAGATATCACCGTCGTCTTTGCGCTGGGGTCTCATCGCCATCTGACAGAAGAGGAACGAGAGCGCCTCGTCGGTGAATGGGCGTATCACAAAGTGAAATGCATCGACAGCGATCCGGAAGACTGCGTGCATCTGGGCACCTGCAGGAATGGGACCTCCGTTGATATCTTCCGCACGGTTGCCGAAGCCGACCGCCGCATCCTACTCGGCAATGTCGAGTACCATTACTTCGCCGGTTATTCCGGCGGCATGAAAGCCATCATGCCGGGCTGCGCTTCGCTTGCCTCGATCCAGTCAAATCACAGAAATATGATCCGCCCCGGTGCGTATGCGGGGCATCTCGATGGAAATCCGGTGCGCGAGGACATCGAAGAAACGGCTGCGTACTGCCCTGCCGATTTCATCGTGAATGTAGTCTTGGATGATCATAAGAAGATCGCCTATGCCGCAGCCGGAGATCCCGTCGCAGCGCATCGTGACGCCTGCCGTTTTCTGGACGGCCTCTACAGAGTGGATATCGAGAAACCGGCTGACGTTGTCATCGTTTCCACCGGCGGCTATCCGAAGGATATCAATCTCTATCAGGCGCAGAAATCCATCGATAACGCGAAGCACGCCGTGAGAGAGGGCGGCATCATGATCATTGCCGCATCCTGCCACGAAGGCTACGGCAGCGCGCCCTTCACTCGCTGGATCGAGACCTACGCGACACCGGAAGAACGCATCGCAGCCATTCACGAGCACTTCGAGCTCGGCGGTCACAAGTCGGCGGCTCTTGGTCTTGTGCAGCAGAAATGTACCATCTATCTCGTGACTGATATGGACGATGCCCTCGTCAGGAAAGCAAACATGGTGCCCTTCCATGACCTCCAGCAGGCTGTTGATCAGGCGCTGGAAAAGAAGGGAGAAAAGGCGAGCGTTTACGTCATTCCTGTCGGTGGGTCGACACTGCCGATGATTCAATGAATGAGAAATGGAAGCGCGGCGCATCATAAAAGAGAAGTGCTGCGGTTTTTATACCAATAAAAAAACAATCCATGGAGTCATGCCATGGATTGTTTTATGTTTGGTGGAGCATAGGGGGATCGAACCCCTGACCTCAAGATTGCGAACCTTGCGCTCTCCCAGCTGAGCTAATGCCCCATGTGTTTACGTATTATACCCCTTTAGAGGGTGAGATGCAATAGATTTTTTAAGGGGTTCAGAAGGTTCAACGGGGAGGTGGCGGCTTCGCCGAAATCCTTCGCCTCATGCCACAACTGTTCCGGTGACTGTTGTCTTACTTACGACATGTTCCTTCGCTCAGGATGACAAAGTGAGACGATGCCTGCTGGAGACTTAGAGACTTGGAGACTAAAAAACTACTAACCACTTCTCAGCAAAAGGGCAATAAAAAATCCCACGGCGCGGAGCACGTGGAACTTTTCATTATGGTGGGCGATAACAGGATCGAACTGCTGACATTCTGCTTGTAAGGCAGACGCTCTCCCAGCTGAGCTAATCGCCCACATTGGTGACCTGTGGGGGATTCGAACCCCCGAACCCGCCGTGAAAGGGCGGTGTCTTAACCGCTTGACGAACAGGCCACTGGCTCCTGAAGCAGGGTTCGAACCTGCGACATCGTGATTAACAGTCACGCGCTCTACCGGCTGAGCTATTCAGGAATCTGTACGTGAGTACGTGCATTATAATATCAAATCTCACGGCGCTTTGCAAGAGGAAAATTGATTAGAAAAAGATGAATGGGGTTTAGGGTTCAAGGTTCGGGGTTAGCTCATCGGGCGAGTTGCCCTTTGATTTCATTGGGAAAGAGGTTCAGCAGGTTCTATAGGTTCTGAGGGTAGGGCGGGGAAGGCGCGGCGCATTTCGTCATCCTGAGCGGAGAAAAAAGTCGTATGTTAGAAAATGGCTTATCTGAAACAGGAGAACTGAGTCGAAGGATCTAAGCGCCGCAGAGTTTTGAAACTAGCGGGTTTCTCGTATCGAAAACTTAATCCCTAACCACTAATCCCTAGCCACTTCTCTGTAAAAATGGCAATAAAAAATCCCACGGCGCAAAGCACGTGGAACTTTTCATTCTGGTGGGCGATGACAGGATCGAACTGGCTCCGCAGCGAACATCATTTGAAGGAGCAAAGCGACGCGCAAATGATTGTGAGTCGCGGATGCAGGAGGTTAAATGATAAATAAGGTGGGGGAAAAAGTGCAAGAAAAAACATCACGGCGCAAAGCACGTGATGCTTTCATTCTGGTGGGCGATAACAGGATCGAACTGCTGACAT
>JAJWRZ010000197.1:0-3009 GCA_021633965.1 Dialister sp. | reverse complement strand
TGCGATTTAATCAGCGTTTCCCTTGCACTGCGGTCAGTATCACATAAGCACCGGTACGGAAACGACGCCTTGGCGCTGCGTATTTCTACTTTCACACATCCTTCGTTTAGCGGTCTGCAAGAAAGATTTCTCGCTTCGCTCGAAATGACGATACGAGAGTCTCATGTCTCCTAGTCACTAGTCACTCCTAATCCCAAATCCCTAGCCACTCATCCCTGCTTTCAAACTTCAGGGGTCAGGGTTAGCCCACGGACGTGTCGCTCTTTGATTCTGTTGGAAAGCTTCACTTGAACGAGAAATGAGAAATGGTGGTGGCGGCTCCGCCGCAAATATATATTTTGCAGCGAAGCTGCCACCACAACCTTGAACCCATCAACCTGAACCCTGAACCCATTATATGATTTTCCTCTCCCTGTAGATCACGCATGCAGCGAGGAAAAAGCAGAAGGCTGTCGACCAGAAGACCATACCATAGCCCCACTGCATGGCGATGGCGCCCGACGCCATGGGGCCGGCGACATTGCCCATAAGAGCGAAACTGGTCGAGAAGCCCACCACCATCGTACGCTTTTCCGCCGGCACAGCTGAGGCAAGGATGGTATTGGCCAGCGGCATGATCATCCCGAGGGAGAAGCCGGTGAGCCCGCGCATGAAGCCCAGCGTCCAGACCTCCGGCATCAGGTACTGGAGGATGAAGTTCACGCCTGTCACAAGAGACGCAATGATGAGGATCCTCGGCATAGAGATCCGCCGCGCAAGACGCGAGACATTCAGAGAAGAGGTGACGCTCGTGGCGCCTGCGATGAAGATGATGATCCCGACAATCGTCGCGACCGCCATGGCATCTCCACCCATCATTTCCTTGATATAGAGCGGGAGGATCGGACCGATCCCTGTCATACCGCAATTGCAGAGAAACTGCAGCATGACCATCAGCCGGACGACGGGATTCTTCATAAAGTAGGAAAGCTGCTTCACGAAAGATTCCCGCTCCCTTGCCTGTTCCTGTCCGATCTGCTTTGGCACCATCAGACGCACCGCAGCGAGGCAGAAAAATGACAGAGCGCAAAAGATGACAAAGGGCATGCGATAGCCCAGAGTATCGGCGATCATGCCGCCTACGAGAGGCCCGAACATGACTCCCATGACCATGGATGCCTGAAAGACACCCATCGCCCACGTCAACTGCTTCTTTGGCGTCACATTCATGACGAGAGACATGCCGACAGCGACAAAGCCGCCGGACATGCCCTGGATCATGCGGAGGATCAGAAGCTCTACGGGCGATCGTGTGAAATACATCAAAGCAATGACCACGCCCAAGATGAAGAGGATCATGGACAGCGCAAAACGCGGCCCCCGGCGATCGGCCTGCATGGACCAGAAAGGCGCCGCGATCGCAACGAAGAAGGGCGTGACACCCGAAATCAGCCCTGACCAAAACGCCGCTTCTCCCGAGTCCGTGACGCCCAGCTCAGATGTCAGAAAGAGCGGAATAAAGGCGATGACACCAATGATCGAGATCCCCGTCCCGATCTGTATCGCTGCCATGGTATACACGATTCGTTTCCAGTTTTGCATAGTATCAATGCCTCTTCAAAAAGTGACTAGTGGCTGGTGACTAGTGACTAGGGACTAGCGACCAGGGATTAGGGATTAGGGATTAGGGATTAGGGATTAGGCGTCTAACGTCCAATGACTAGTCCCCAGTCACTAGCTACCAGTCACTTCTCCCCCGTCACTCCCTGATCTTCTCGATCAATTTCGTCGTCGAGTATCCATCCACGAAGGAGAGAATTTCTACGCGACCAGCATACTCTCTTCCAGCGACCTCTTCCACCTTGTAGTCCCCGCCTTTGACCAGAATATCCGGCTTCAGATGAGACAGGAGCTCGGTCGGGGTATCTTCTCCAAAGATCACGACGCCGTCCACACTGCGGAGAGCCGAGAGCATGAGCGCACGGTCGTTTTCTCCATTCACGGGGCGCGACTCTCCTTTGAGCCGCTTCACCGATGCATCCGAATTCAGCCCTACGATCAAGTGGTCGCCCAGCGATGCCGCCTGCGCGAGGTAGGTGATGTGACCGCGGTGGAGCATGTCAAAACATCCATTCGTAAATACGACGATCTCGCCCCGCGCTTTCCATGCTGCGATCTGCGCTTCCGCTTCTTCCCACGTCAGGACGCGCTGCTTCATAAGTTCCCTTGTACGTTCTTCTCTATGATTCATCCTATCTTTTCCTTTCTACCTCTGCTTGATCCTCAAAGCTTTCTCTGTCAGTTCCGCGAAGCGCTCATACCCCTTCCCATTCGGATGGAGGCCGTCATAGTACCAGCCATCCTCCAGCGGGAAGGCTTTCGAAAAATCGATGGCGAGCGCGCCGATGTCCTTTGCGAGCTTTTTTAAGAAATCCCCATACGCCGCAAGATCTGCCTGATTTCTCTCATACACCGCTTCGCTCTGCCAGCCCGTCCAGATGCTCTCCTTCGTCGCAAGCGGCGGGATACCGATCGCAAGCGGGACTTTTTCTGAAAGCCGTGCCAGCCGCTCCTTCACCTCAGCTTCCACCACAGCAAGGCGGAAACCACAGAGGATGTCATTCGTACCGCCCATGAAGAAGAAGCCTTCCTTGGGCCCGGCAAGAGCCGCCGTGCCTTCAAGCGCATCCAGGATGTCCTCGGTGAGCGCGCCGCACTGGCCGTCGTTGTACCAGCCCATCTTTGGATGCCGCTTCGCGAGCACTTCCACCCAGCCCTCGCCGGGAAGCGCCCCGTAGCCCGTTGTCAAACTGTCACCGAAGCAGTGGATGGTGTGGATCGATTTTCTGTCCCAAAGCATGAGCGCACCGCCTTTCGTGTATATTCATTCTTAGTATAGCACAAGGAGAACGCTTCGTGAAAATGCGCAGGCTAGCCCTTGGCGCGTGCTGCCCTTTGATCACATTGCAGACCTTGTTTGAATGAGAAATTAGAAATGAGAAATGCGAAATGGTGGTGCGGCGCATAAAA
>JAJWRZ010000196.1:0-3035 GCA_021633965.1 Dialister sp. | reverse complement strand
TCCAGTTCATCGTGGTCAAAGATAAAGTCTATGTCATCGAAGTCAATCCGAGAGCCAGCCGTACCGTACCATTCATGAGCAAGATCACCGGCATCAATATGGTCGAATACGCGACCCGCATCGCGCTCGGCGAAAGCCTCAAAGACACCGGCCTTCCGCTCGGCCTCGTCCCGGATAAAGGCTATGTCGCGATCAAAGCACCGGTCTTCTCCTTCTCGAAGCTCGGCCTCGTAGAGATCAAACTGGGACCGGAAATGAAGTCCACCGGCGAAGTCATGGGCATCGGCCACACCTATCAGGAAGCCCTGTACAAGGCTGTCGTAGCCGCTCATCTTACCGTACCGGCAGGCGGCAATGTCCTCATCACCGTCTCCGACAGAGATAAGCCGGAAACTGCCGAACTCGCCAAAGCCTTCGTAGAGCTGGGCTACCACCTCATCTGCACCTCCGGCACCGGCGCTTATTTCGAAAAACTCGGCATCCCGGTCGAGATCATCAAGAAGATCCATGAAAAAGGCGAGAACTGTGAAAAGTACCTGAAGTCCGGCCGTGTCGACATGCTCGTGAATACCATTTCCTATGGCAGCCAGATCGAGCAGGAAGGCTATGACCTGCGCCGCATCGCTGTCGAGCTTGCGATCCCCTGCATCACCTCCCTCGATACCGCGAAGGAAGTCCTGCGCGTCATGGCAGCTTCTTCGAGCGAACCGCATGTCGAAGCCATTCAGGACTATGTGAAGGAGAATTGATATGGCAGGCTATGTAGAAAAAGGCCGCATCCTCACCCATGAGCTGGTCGGCCCCTCGATCTGGCGCATGCGCCTCGAGCTTCCGCTCATCGCAAAAGACGCAAAGCCCGGTCAGTTCATCCATGTGAAAGTGAATGACCCCACCTGCATCCTGCGCCGCCCGATCTCTATCGCCGGCACAGAACCGGGGAAGGGCATCCTTGAGATCATTTATCGCATCGTCGGCAAAGGCACTGAAGCCATGTCCCACCTGAAAGCAGGAGACGTGGTCGACTGCTTGGGGCCGCTGGGCACCGCCTTCGATATGGATAAAAATCATATCGTCGGTATCGGCGGCGGCGTCGGCATCGCACCCATTCTCTTCATGGCAAGAAAAGCAAAGCCGGGCCAGATGACCGTCGTCATCGGCGGACGCAACAAGGAAGAAGTCTTCTGGAAAGACCTTTTCCCCAAGACTCTGAAAGAGCTCATCGTCACCACCGACGATGGCTCCTATGGGATCAAAGGATTCTCTGTCTCCGTCCTCCCCGAACTCTTTAAGAATGGAAATGTCGATGAAGCCTGCGTCTGTGGCCCCGGTATCATGATGCGTATCACCGCGCAGATGGCGAAAGAAGCAAACGTTCCCTGCGAAGTCTCCATGGAGCGCCGCATGGGCTGCGGCATCGGCACCTGCCTCGGCTGTGTATGCGACAGAGCTGATGGCAAAGGTCACTACAAAGTCTGCGTGGATGGCCCCGTATTCAAAGCAGAGGAGGTCGTATTATGAGCTCTTTAGCTGTGAATTTCCTTGGCATCCCGATGGCAAGTCCGTTGATCGGTGCCTCCGGCACCGTCGGCTTCGGCCTTGAGCTGGCCAAGTTCATCGATATGAAGGAAATCGGTGCCATTTCCGGCAAGGGTCTTGCACCGACGCCATGGAATGGCAATAACGGTACCCGCATCGCGGAAACCACCTCCGGCATGCTGAACTGCATCGGTCTGGAAAATCCGGGCGCGCCGTACTTCCTCGAGCACTACCTTCCGGAAGTGAAGAAACTCGGCTGCCCCTACATCGCGAACATGGTCGGCAAATCCGTCGAAGAATACGCCGAATGTGCGAAACTCCTCTCTGTCCCCGGCATCTCGGCGCTTGAAGTCAATATCTCCTGCCCGAATGTCAAGGTCGGCGGTGCAGCCTTCGGCACGGACCCTCAGCAGGCAGCGGCAGTCACCAGAGCCGTGAAGGATGCGACAGATCTTCCTGTCATCGTGAAGCTCTCTCCGAATGTGACTGACGTAGTCACCATCGCCAAAGCCGTCGAAGCGGCAGGCGCTGATGCCATCTCTCTCATCAATACCCTCCTTGGCATCGCTATCGATACCAGAACGAGAACCCCGATCCTCGGCAACGTCACCGGCGGTCTCTCCGGTCCGGCGATCAAGCCCGTGGCTCTTCGTATGGTCTGGCAGGTCGCGAAAGCCGTCAATATCCCCGTCTGCGGGCTGGGCGGCGTCATGACCGGCGAGGACGTCGTCGAATTCATGATGGCGGGTGCGAAGACCGTCCAGGTCGGTACGGCAAACCTCGCTGACCCGACCGCCATGGCACGCATCGTCCGTGAACTTGATGCATGGTGTGATAAGAATGGCGTCAAAGACGTCAATGAGATCGTCGGCACGCTGAAAGCGTGAGTGACAGATGGTCAAGAAAAGGAGCTGTGAAGAAATGAATCCTCATTTCTTCACAGCCCCTTTTTACTTTGCTTTCATTTGGTTCAGGGTTCAGGGTTCAAGGTTCAAAGGGTTCAAAGGGGGTGGTGCGGCGCATTTCGTCATCCTGAGCGGAGAAAAAGGTCGTGTGTTAAAAAATGGCTTATCTGAAAATATGAGAACTGAGTCGAAGGATCTAAGTGCCGCGAAGTATAAAAACAGCCTTCCCTTCGAGGGGAAGGTGCCCCGAAGGGGCGGATAGGGCACTGGCGGTATGAAAGACAGTTGAAGAAAGTGGAGAGGTGCGCGGCACACGTGGGGAAAACGTATGTCCCTGAGCCTCGAATAACAAAGATTTCTCGCTTCGCTCGAAATGACGATACAGGGATGAGGATCATTCAACATCATTTTTTACCGCTATGGGGATCTATCCTCCGCCTTCGGCGCGCCCTTTCTTCAAGGGGCTACTCAGCTGTCATACAAATGCGCTGCCCCGAGCACCACCGATAAAGGCTACAAAATGAGAATACCGCTTCCCCCGCATCGCAGCCTTCCCCTCTAGGGGAAGGTGCCCCGCAGGGGCGGATAGGGTGA
>JAJWRZ010000195.1:0-3070 GCA_021633965.1 Dialister sp. | reverse complement strand
GGGCTGCCGAGCGCAGCGAGGCGGGGTTGGCTTCCTTTTTCGGCGGCGAAGCCGCCGCCTTTATTTCTGATTCCAATTTCTCATTCGTGCAGAGCTTTCGCACGCGATCAAGGGACGGCATGCCCCGCACCTACTACCAAAGGACAAACGAATGAAACATACTGCTACTCCCCATACGATGGCGGAAAAAATATTGATGCGGCATACAGGTCTTTCGGATCTGAAGCCCGGTGATCTGGTCGTGGTCCGTCCGGACTATGCGGTCTGCCATGACATTTATACGGAAAAATTATATAAAAGGCTGCAGGAAATGAATTTCTCATCTGTCAGATACCCGGAGCGGCTGGTGATCTTTCACGATCATTTGCAGCCGGCTTGTCTGCCTTCTGATCCGAGAAGTCTTTCCTACGGGTACAGGCTTTGTGAGACTTACGGCATTGCTGATTTCCATCCGACGGGCGGCATCTGTCACCAGCTTATTCCAGAGATGGGCTATGCGAAGCCGGGGCGGATCATTCTCTGTACGGACTCACATACGACGACCTATGGTGCGGTGGGGTGTTTCTCTACCGGCATCGGCTATACGGAGATGGCGTATCTTTGGGGGACGGGTGAGCTATGGCTCCGGGTACCGGCTTCGATCCGCATAAAGATAGAGGGGACGCTGCCGCCGCATGTCTATGCGAAGGACATCATTCTCCGTGTCTTGGGGGATCTCAAAGCGGCGGGCGGGACGTACAGGTCTCTCGAATTTACAGGGAGTGCGATCTCTTCTCTTTCCATCGACTCGCGTCTCACCATAGCCAATATGGTGGTCGAGTGCGGTGCGAAGGCGGGGCTCTTCCCTGCGGATGAGAAGACGGCAGCCTACTGCGGAGAGAAGCTCGAAGATGTCGACTGGGTGAAGCCTGATGAGGGGGCCTCCTATGAGAGGACGCTCACGTATCGTGCAGAGGAGCTCGTGCCTGTCTGTGCCTGCCCGCCCTATGTGGACAATATCCGGCCTGTGAGTGAGGTCTTAGGGACGAGGATCACGCAGGTCTGTATCGGTTCGTGTACGAATGGAAGACTGGAGGATCTTGCGATCGCTGCCGGTATTCTTCGCGGGAAGAAGGTCGATCCTTATGTGAAATGTGTGGTGACGCCGGCTTCGAATGCCATCATGGAGGAGGCCATGCGGCGCGGCTACATCCAGGACCTTGTGCGAGCCGGTGCGCTGGTGACGCCGCCCTACTGCTCTTTTTGCGAGGGCCGCACCATGGCACTCATGGGGGATGGCGAGGTCATGCTCGGTACGAATAACCGCAATTTCCTCGGCCGCTTCGGTTCACCGCGTGCGAAGGCCTATCTTGTGAATCCGGAAGTCGCTGCGGCTTCCGCAATCGCTGGGGAGATCGCGAGCGTGAGGTGAAGGGCATCTCATTTTAGGGCGGTGTTTCCTCAGAAAGCGTCGCGCTGCCTTGCTTTCTTCGCTGCGTTTTGATTTCTCACTATTTCTTCCCAAGGCGGAGGTCCCCTGTTATAATGGATAGAGATTCAATTACAGGAGGCCAATTATGTCACAGAGTGCTATGCAGGAGATCACCTGTCCGAAATGCGGGAAGAAGACGTCTTTCCTCGTATGGGACAGCATCAATACGATGAAGGATCCGGAGATGAAGGAGAAGGTCAGAAATGACGAGGCCTTCCGTTTCCACTGCCCGGAGTGCGGCGCGTCAGCGCTTTTGAATTACAATTTCCTCTATCATCAGCAGGAGGATAAGGTGCTGATCTATGTCAGCGCAGATGGCGAGGATGCATCGGAGATGGCGCAGATCTTGGACCAACGGGGGAATGCCTTCGACGGCTATCGGAAACGCATCGTCCGTTCCTACAATGCATTCAAGGAAAAGCTCCTCATCCTCGATGCGGGCTTCGATGACCGGATCGTGGAGATCATCAAGAGCTCCGTATGGGACAATGTCGAGGCACACTACAAGGATAAGAAGATCGATGAGATCTATTTCGCGACCAATGACGACGGCGTGCACGGCTTCCTCTTCCGCAGAGCGGGAGAAATGGTGGCATCGATGGAATTTGATGAATCCCTGTACAAGGCCATCTATGACAGCGCGTATGAACGCCTCGATGCCGCGACAAGGAATGATCTCTATATCGACCGCGACTGGGCGAAGGATGTCGTAGAACGGATGGGATAAAAGAGGAAGTCCTTGGGCGGGGCGCCCTTTGATTGAGCGAAAGAGGTTTTAAGGTTCAGGGTTCAGGGTTCAGGGGTGAGGTGGCGGCTTCGCCGCCTTTTTTAGAAGATGGTGTTCTCGTATCGCAGCCTTCCCCTCTAGGGTAATGCTATTAAGTTAAGCGGAAGAACGTTCTTGGCTCCCCATCGGGGGAGCTCCCCGAAGGGGAGAGGGGGCTACGTAGCGGTATTGCATGAAAGTGTTGAAATATCGATAGCATTGGACTATTCAACATAGCACGCTATACCGCTAGCATGCCCCATCTCGCTCGTCTCGAAATGGCGTCTCACTGGATTTTAGCGTCGCTTCGCTCCTAAAAATCCAGTTCGCTTGCACATATTGCCTTCGCCGCTTCCCACGAAGGGGGAAGCAAGACGTTACGTAGCTAACGATTTTCTTAACTTAACAGCCTTCCCCTCGAGGGGAAGGTGCCCCGTAGGGGCGGATAGGGCACTGGCGGTATGAAAGACAGATGAGAAAAACGGAGAGGTGCGTGGCACATGTGGGGAAAGCCGCTTATATTTTATCTGCATTGAAAAAGCCGCAGAGGGAATCGTTGGATTCTCTCTGCGGCTTTTTGGATGGAAACAGGGGAGAAAACGGCAAGCGGGCATTGCCTATATACTTGCGGCGAAGCCGCCACAACAACCCTGAACTCTGAAGTTTGAAAGCAGGGATGAGTAGCTAGTGACTAGAGACGGTAGCTAGGGATTAGTGGCTAGGGATTAGGTTTGCGATACGAGAAAACCGCTAGTTTCAAACCTCCGCGGCGCTTCTGATTTTTATGCGCCGCACCTTCCCCGTTGAACCCTCAGAACCTATAGAACCTTCTG
>JAJWRZ010000018.1:0-20343 GCA_021633965.1 Dialister sp. | reverse complement strand
AAAGACAGCTGGGATAAGGTTTCCCGGTCACTCCTATGAGAGCTGCAAGTCCCCCCGCGGCAGATGGAACGCGAAAATGAGATGATCGTTATTTCACAGTCCCCTTTTTATTTGCTCCAGTCATGATTGTAAATATCCCAGTTCTTCTGCTGCTTCAGATAGCGGATGCTGGCATCGATATCCGCAAGGAGTTTGTCCTTATCCCGGGGCAGTGTCGCCGCGAGGCGGATATAGTTCGATACATGATTGCTGCGGAAGACCATAGGATCGGTCTCTGGGAGCTCGAGATGCTCGATAATGACCTTCAGCTCTTCCATGAGGCCATAAGGGGGAAGTGGAGTGAATTCGCCGCGCTCAAACTGTGCCTTGAGCTCGCTGCCGCGGTACAGCATGAGAGAAAGCGCAGAGAGGTACGTCGGCTTGATCTCGTTGATGGCATGTGCCGTCGCGAGTGCATGCCGCATGCTCCCCGGCGCGCCTGCGATGCCGAGGATGATCATGATGGAGAGATCCATCCCCGCGGCGCGTACACGCTTTCCGACTTCGATCGACTGCTCGCCGGTGACGCCCTTGCGGATGTCCTTCAGCGTCTTCGAGTCTCCGCTTTCCATGCCATAGTAGAGCATGGTGAGGCCGGCATCCTTGAGCTGCTTGAGCTCATCGAGCGATTTCCGGAGGATGTCGCCCGGCGCTGCATACGAGGAGACGCGCGTGAGATTCGGGAAATATTTGCGGAGCGTCTCCAGTATGCGGAGCAGCCGCTCGGTCGGAAGCACGAGTGCATCGCCGTCTGCAAGAAAGACGCGGCGCACGCCATCCCGATCGACGGAGTATGCCATCGCAATCTGGCGCATGATCTCATCGTCAGAGAGCTTTTCAAATTTCACGCCGCGATACATGTTGCAGTACGTGCAGCTGTTGTGTGCGCACCCGCGGGTGACACGGAGGATGAAGCTGCCCGCTTCACTCGGCGGGCGGAAGACGGGGGTGTCCCAGTTGTCAAAAAATAAACCTGGCATAGAGTTGTTCCTTTCTTTCTGTTCATGAATGGTCTACGAAAAATTTTTATCGAATAAACACATAGTATTTTTTCTATGTGAATATTGTACATGATACACTTGTAAAATGCAAGACGCATAGAAAAGTTTTTATATGTGATATAATGGGGGAGTTAGCAGCTGGGGACTGGTGACTAGAGACTAGGAGACTAAGAGACTAGGAGACGGAGAGACATTCTTCCTCATTTGTCTTTCATGCCGCCTGTGCCCTATCCGCCCCTTCGGGGCACCTTCCCCTCGAGGGGAAGGCGGAATCGGAGCGGCAAAGCCGCCTCCTCAAGTTTGAAAGCAGGGATTAGGGGCGCGGGGTGACTAGTGACTAGTGACTGAAATGCCATTTTCAGGCATCGCCCCATTTATACATCGCGGCGCTTCCCTATTTTTATGCGCCGCACCAGCACTCCTCACTCCTCACTCCTAATTCCTCACTCAAGGAAAAATTTTTATGTAATCATGGAGCGGCACGCCTCACGGGCTCACCCTGAACCTGACAGCATACTTTCATAGCAAAGGACAACCTTATGATCATAGAAACGGCGCATGCCAAAATCAATTTCACACTTTCCGTCGGAAGCAAGCGTGCTGACGGGTATCACTCCATCGACAGCCTCATGCACAGCATTTCTCTCTCGGACCGCATCACACTGACGAAGGCGGAGGCGATCACGCTCTCCGTCACGGAGGGCGAGGCTCCGCTGGGGCGGGAGAATCTCATGGTGCGCGCCGCGGAGCGTTTCTTCGAAGAGACCGGTCTTTCCGGCGGCGTCTCCATGACGCTTTCGAAGCGGATCCCCTCTGAGGCGGGGATGGGCGGCGGCTCGTCCGATGCGGCTGCGGTGCTGCGCGGACTGGCACGGCTCTATGAGACGGATCTTTCTCTGGCGACGCTCGCCCGCTGGGGGGCATCGCTCGGCGCGGATATCCCCTTCTGTGTGGCGGCGGGGGCCGCGCGCTGTCAGGGCATCGGCGAGAAGCTGACACCGCTCACACCATGGGCGCATCTGCCGCTCGTCATCCTGCGTCCGCCGGTCTCGGTCTCGACGGGGAAGGCGTACCAGCTTCTCGATCACATGGGGAAGCGTCCCATGGATACGACGCCCCTTGCCATCGAAGCGCTCAGCGGCAGAGATCCGGGAGCACTGGCGCGCGCTCTCTCGAATGATTTCGAGGCAGGGCTGTTTCCTGTGGAGCCGATCCTTTGGGAAACGTCTGCGTATCTCAAGACACTGGGCCGGCCTGCTCTCATGACCGGTTCAGGCTCCGCTTTCTTCGTGCTGGCGAAGGATACGAAGGAACAGGCTGTGCTGGCCGGTCGGATCCGCGCCGAGCAGCCGTCATGGTTTGTGGAGATGGCGGAGACCGTCGGAAGGGACGGGGAGGATTAGGCGCTTTTTCATTTGTATGCGCCGTACCTTGCCGGGCAAAGTTTTTTTAGAAGGAGGATCCTGATGCACGATATCATTGCCAGAAGGCGGAGCGTCCGCTTTTTCAAGAAAGACCCGATCGCAGAGAGCGATATGAAGGAGATCCTTCGTGCGGGGCAGTGGGCGCCCTCGCCGAAGAACCGACAGCCTTGGAAATTCATCGTCGTGAAGGGCATGAGCCGGGATATGATGATCCGACTGATGGAGAAGGGCATCGAGCGTTCCGAAGCCGGAGAGGGCGTCCTTCCGGGAGACAGAGGGCTCATCGCCAATGCACGCTTCACGATGGAGTGCATGAAAAAAGCACCGGTGACGGTGCTGGTGGTGAATCCGACGGGGCGCTCGGTGTATGAGGACTGGAGCGCTGCCGAGAAGATCCATGAGATGAGCGATGTGCAGGCCATCGGGGCCGCGGCGGAGAATATGGCTCTCGAAGCTGCGGCGCGCGGCATCGGAAGCCTCTGGGTGGGCAATGTATTCTTCGCCTATGATGAGCTTACGGAATGGATCGGCAAGGGCGAGATGATCCTCGCCATGTCCTTCGGCTATGCGGAAAAGGAAGGCTATCCGCTGCCGAGAAAAAAGGAGACGGACGTGATCGAGGTGAGGAATTGAAGGGGGCAGGGTGAGCCCAAGGGGCGGCTCGCCCCTTGATTGGGGATGAAAGCCCCGTTTGAATGAGAAATTAGAAATGAGAAATGCGAAATGGTGGTGCGGCGCATAAAAATATGGAAGCGCCGCGAAGTATAGATCGTGGCGCTTCCATGAGCTGGCATTTCAGTCACTCACCAGTCACTCCTATGATACGAGTAGGCCCTTGGAGAAGGGCCGCGCCAAAGGCGCAGGATAGAGTGCCTCGGAGAGGCACAACTCTATGCAGCGGTAAGAAAGAGGATGTGAGACGATCCATCTTTCTTGCGTGTCATGAGGGCCGAAGCGGAGGGATCCTTCTTGCAGACCGGTAAACCGTGGGTGAGAGAAAGACGAAAAAGGAAGCACCAAGGTGTCGTTTGCGTGCGAGCGCATGCATGCAAATTGCGGCAGTGCAATAAAGATCCCTCCGCTTCGCTCGGGATGACGATACGGGGGAGCGTATGGGCTCAAATGGGTGGCGCGCCGTCTTTTTTATTGGGCGATGCCCAAAAGTGGCTTTCAGTCACTAGCCACCAGTCGCCAGTCGCCAGTCACTCCTACTCCCTTTTCAAGTACACTTCCTTCATGACATACATATATCCGCCATTGGCGAAGGTGACCTTCTCGGCTTTGATCTCACTGGTCTCTTTATCGGTGAAATGTATCTTCGACAGCTCACCGGCGAGGTCGAGGTAGGTCCAGTAAGCGCCGCCGTTTTCGATCTCAAACAGGACGAAAAGGTAAGGAGTGAGGCTTGAGAGCTGGCTCTTTCCTGTAGAAATCGCTTTCACAATTTCATCATGATTGAGTGACGCACCGCCCGAAAGGGCGGTGTTTTCGATTTGGCCCATCTGATGGGTGAATTCCTTCGGTACGGTGACGATGCTGAAGTAGCGGATGGGGTAGGTGTGGATGGTGGACATGATAGCTCCTTTGATACGATGAGGAATGGGAAATGGCACAGCGGCGCATCCTTGATCAAAGCGCCGCGGGATCTTGAGGAATAAGCGCTTGGGGCATATTTTTCTCTGCCGATCACGCTGGCAGCGGATCTTTGCGTCTCACCATCCGCTTCGTTTCCAGAAGGAGGGGATGAAGATGCACATCAGGGTGATGGACTCGAGGCGGCCGAAGAGCATGGAGAGGCAGACGACCATCTTGGAGAGGGTGGGAAGTGCGGCGTAGGTCTGTGTCGCGCCGAATTGGCCGAATGCAGGGCCGACGCTGCCCATGGTGGAGAAGGAGACGCCGAGAGCGTCCAGGAAGGCGAGCCCGTCAAACATCATGATCGCAGCCCACAGGAAGGCGAGCATGATGTAGAGAAAGAAGAAGCAGAGCACGCGGTAAAGGACGTCGGACGAGTAGCGGTTTTCTCCGGCGGAGACGGCCTGAACGGCACGGGGGTGGAGGTGGAGCTTCAGCAGGGAAAAGATGCTTTTCCCGAGAAGGATGAAGCGGATGACTTTCATCCCGCCGGCGGTGGAGCCGCCGCAGCCGCCGACAAGGATCAGAAGGAGGAGGAGGAAGCGGCAGAAGTCGGGCCACCGGTCAAAGTCAGCGGCGACAAAGCCGGTGGTGGAGGAGATCGATGCAGCGTGAAAGAAGGTCTCTCTCAGCGCTGGCAGGAGGGAGGCGCCGCCCTGCAGGACGAGGGAAAGTGTCATGAGGACGGTGGCGATGGCGACGATGGCGAGGTAAGCGCGGAATTCCGTATCCTTCCAGATGACGGAGACGCCGCGTTTCCATGCTTCGACATAGATCCCGAAGTTTGCGGAGGAAATGATCATGAAGAAAGCGATGACCATTTCCAGCCGGGGGTCGTGGTAGTAGGCGATGCTTTCATTTCTTGTCGAAAAGCCGCCAGTTGCGATGGTGGAGAAGGCGTGATTCAGCGCATCTAGGGGAGATAGGCCGCAGAGAAGGTAGGAAAGAAAGCAGAGGGTCGTGAAGACGGCGTACACGGCAAAGAGGGCGCGCGCTGTCTCGCGGATGCGGGGGAGCGCCTTCGATGAGGTGGGGCCGGTGCTTTCTGTCTGCATCATACGCACGGTGCCGCGCCCGGCTTGCGGGAAGAGGGCGACAAAGAAGACGATGATGCCAAGGCCGCCCAGCCAGTGGGTGAGCGAGCGGAAGAAGAGAAGGCTTTCGGGGACGCAGTTGAGGTCGGTAAATACGGTCGCGCCTGTCCCGGTGAGGCCTGAGATGCTCTCGACCAGGCTGTCTAAGGGAGAAAGGCTCCCGCTCACCCAGTAGGGGAGCGCATAGAGCAGAGATACGGCGATCCAGGAGAGCGCGGTGATGGCGGTCCCTTCCCGCGGCGTCAGGCTGCTTTCGATCGCCGCCCCTTTTCTTTTCAGAAATAGCGAGAGCGCTGCGGAAAGAAGCATCGGCACGAGAAAGGGAAGGATCGGGCCCCGCTCATAGAGCGAGAGCAGGAGCGGCAGCAGCAATGCCGCTCCGCTGGCCGCAAGGACGCGGGACAGCATAGAGTAGATGATTTGAATATTCATGATTTCGGGGTTCAGGGTTTAAGGGTTCAGGGTTTAAGGGTTCAGGGTTTAAGGGTTCAGGGTTCAAGGGTTCAGGGTTCAAGGTTCAGGTGGCGGCTTCGCCGCCTTTTTTTTAGAAGATGGTATTCTCGTATCGCAGCCTTCCCCTCTAGGGAATGCTATTAAGTTAAGCAGCAGAACGTTCTTGGCTCCCCATCGGGGGAGCTGCCCGAAGGGCTGAGGGGGTTACGTAGCGGTATTGCATGAAAGTGTTGGAATATCGATAGCATCGGACTATTCAACATAGCACGCTATACCGCTGGCATGCCCCTATTGCCTTCGGCACTTCCCCCGAAGGGGGAAGCAAGTCGCTACGATGCTAATTCTGACTACATTTGTATGGCGGTTGAAAGTCCGCTTAATCGAGATACGCAATACTAGTCACAAGTCACTAGTCACTCCTAATCCCTAATCCCTAGCTACTAATCCCTAGCCACCAGCCACCAGCCCCTAGTCACCGTTTCTAAA
This sequence comes from Dialister sp., assembly GCA_021633965.1. Lineage (GTDB taxonomy): Bacteria > Bacillota > Negativicutes > Veillonellales > Dialisteraceae > Dialister. The sequence goes on along the minus strand of JAJWRZ010000018.1, from coordinate 14,211 downwards.
GTACCGCAGCACCTGATCGGTGTGATCGGCTTGGATGATGAGGATCGCGCGGTCACCCGCGGAGAGGACGGTGCGTCCATCAGGGATGAGGATCTCTTCGCCGCGGACGAGTGCGCCGACGAGGCATTCCTTGGGGAGACGCGCTTCCATGAGTGAGCGGCCGCAGGCGGGAGCGCCTGGCTGCAGGATGACCTCGGCGGCCTGGACGCGGGCACCTTCGAGGAAGGAGATCGAGACGACGCTGCCCTTTCGGATGTAGCTCAGGACTTCACCGGCAGCGAGGAAGTGGGTGGAGAGTGCGATGTCGATGCCGACCTGCTGCATGAGGAGGGCATACTCGCTCCTTACGACGCGCACGATGGTCTGCCGCGCGCCGAGGTGCTTGGCGAGGAGCGCCATCATCATATTCAGCCGTTCATCCTTGGTGAGACAGATGACGGTGTCTGCCTCGCCGATGCCCTCGGCGGTGAGGAGATCCATGTCTGTGCCGTCACCGGCAAGGACCAGGCCTTTCCGAAGCTTTTGCGCCATGGCCTCACAGCGCTGCCTGTCCTTGTCGATGACCTTGACAGAGAGCCCCTGCGTCTCGAGCATGGGGGCGAGCGCCTGCCCGATGCGGCCCGCGCCGATGATGACAACCTTCTTCGCCTTTCGCTGCACGCGAAGGTTTGCACGGGATTCCATTTCGGAAAGGGATGCCGGTGTTCCGAGGAAATATACATTGTCCATCGGGAGCAGGCAGTCGTCGCCGTGCGGGATCAGGATATCATGGTCCCGCTGCACCATGGCGATCAGAAGCGAAGGCGGGAGGGAGAGAGCATGAAGCGGGATATGGATCAGCGGCGAAGTGGTGGAGAGCTTCGTCTCTAGCAGGCGTACCCGCCCGCCGGCAAAGTCCTCGATGTTCAGCGCGTGCGGGGTCCGGAGCAGCTGGAAAATTTCACGCGCCGTGATGAGCTCCGGCGAGAGGATGAGGTCGATGTCGAAATTTTCATGCAGGTAGGACGCCGGCTCGGATAAATACTTCATCTCGCGGATGCGCGCGATGGTGTGAGGGATGCCGTTCTGCCTCGCAAGGATGGAGGCAATGATATTGCTTTCGTCAGAGGCTGTCGCGGCGACCAGAAAATCACTCTTCCGGATGTCGGGGTCCCGCATGAGAGACGGACTTGTGCCGTCGGCATGGATGGTCAGGATGTCGAGCTCATCTCGGATGGATTCGAGAATGGCTTCGTTCTCATCGACCAAGATCACGTCATAAGATTCATTCGCGAGCAGCTTCGCGATGGTCAGCCCGAGGTGGCTGGCTCCGATAATGGTAATACGCATGGGAAATCCTTCTTAAAATGAGGAATGAGAAATTGGGAATGGTGGTGGCGGATTCGCCGAGATCGATGAAGAGGTCGCAGCTGTTCTGGCATTCGTTATCTCACATACGACGTTTCTCGCCGCTCAGGATGACGAAACAGGGCGATGCCCGAAGGCTTCTTGATAGCAGGTTTCCTCGTATCGTCAGCCTTCCCCTCGAGGGGAAGGTGCCCCGAAGGGGCGGATAGGGTACAGGCGGTATGAAAGACAGATGAGGAACGCGGAAAGGTGCGCGGGATATGATGTTTTCTAGTCATCGATCATTCGAGGTTACTCATCCCTGCTTTCAAACTTCTCTCCAGTCACCCTATTTCCAAAGCTTCACCACGTCGATGACGGGCTCTTCGTAGGGATGGGCTTCACGGATCGCGGCAAGGACATCAGCGAGGTGGGCATCATCGACGCGGCACTGGAGGATGTATTCATCCGTTTCCGTCGTTTCTTCGACGGTGCCGTCGTAAGGGTGTGCGCCGGGCAGGCTGGTCCAGGAGGAGTGTACCTGCCACCAGGACATGCAGCCTGCATAATTTCCGATCCGTCCGCCGCCGGCTTGGGTAATGACTTCGCGGATGGTATCGACAGATTCTAAGGGGATATAGACTTGGATTTTGTACATAGTAAGATCTTCTTTCATAAAAAGGTTCAGCAGGGGGGCGGCGCATCATTATCATAAAGCGCCGTAGAGTTTTAAGTTGAAACTTCAGAACCTGTTAATGATTTCGTCCCCATTGTACGCGGTGCGATGGGGAATGGCAAGAAGGGACTTCACAAAAATGTAGGAAAAAACATATAATAAGGGTAAGTGCAAAGAAGGAGGAAAAACCATGCCCAAGAACACACCTATGCGAAGAAAAGACCGAAAGGTGACGGATGAAGATGCCATCCGTTTCATCCTGATGAAAAAGACGCGGGCCGCTTCACCACACACTACAAGTCCGTCATCGGAAGCGGGCGTGTGTCCATGATCCGAGAGAGCGGGGAGGCGAAGAAGGCTCTCACTCTTTTTATGAAACACTACTCGCCGCAGGACTGGGATATCAGCGATGCCATGGCTGAAAGGGCGGCGATCTTTCGTCTGGACGCAGAAGAATTTCAAGTGAAGGTCAATCGATAAATGGTCGGCGTCATCACCTAAAGGAGAAACCATGCACAACTGGAAAGATCGCTATGAAGCCAAACTCACCAAGCCTTGGGTGAAAAAATATTTTTCTTATCGGGGACGTTTGAACAGGAAGCCGTACATTCTGCGCAGCTTGGTATTGTCCCTGATTTTTAATCTTTTTTTGCCTTTGGTAATCGAAATGTTAGCTCGTGCTTTGCCGAGTGGAGGAATCGTTTTCAATATCTTCTCCGCCGTCTTGGGACTTGTGTACCAAGTGGCATCCTTTTCTCTCATTGCCCGCCGCCTGCATGACATCGATAATGGTGCGGAGAGTTTCATTAAACTCAGCCTCGGCGTCGGGATTGGGATATTCGTCATCGGACTTGTCTGTCTGTTGCTGTCTCTCCTGCCGATCCCGTTCATTCGTGTAATCATGGGAGGCGTTATCACCTTCGTGATTGGTGCCGGCTGGATCTTCGGCCTTTACATTTTATTTGTCCTCATCTGCCTCCTTTTCCGAAAAGGCACAACCGGCCCGAATCGTTTCGGCGAAGACCCGCTTCAGCATGTGGGAGTCACGCCTAATCCCTAATCCCTAATCCCTAGTCACCAGTTCCTCACAAAAGGAGCCCATCATGAATCTATCAGAACAAGTCACAAAGAATAATCTGTATAAAACCTTCGAGCCCTACATCGACCCTGCCGTCACGATGAAGGAGCGTCTCGCTGGCCATGTACGCCTCACCGCACATGCGAGTGAAGAAGCGAAGCAGGCGCTCGCCAAGTGGAAGGCCATCAAGCTGAAGGAACGGCTGTTTTAAGGAAACGCTGATTAAATCGCAGAGTCAGATTTCACAAGAATTTTTATACATGACTTCGTCATAGCCTTCCTTAAATAGCTCGCTATTCGCGTCAGGTTATTCCTCGCCATGTATAAAAATTCAAGAATAAAATCTGCCAACGATTTAATCCGTGTTTCCTTAAGAAAAACCATGGAAAAGGAGAACCATCATGGACACCCATCTCGATCCGACATCCATCGCCCTCTTGAATCTGCTCACGGAGAAGCAGAAGGACTATGCGCTGACCCTGTATGCGAACCGTGAGAAGAAGGTATCGACCGCTTACATCCTATGGGTGGTCTTTGGCGTGTACTATTTCTACCTCGGACATCCGGTGAAGAATATCCTTCTCTGGATCCTCTGCGGCTGCTTCATCGGCATTATCTGGTGGATCATCGATCTTTTCCGCATCTCCGGCATGGTGAAGCGGAAGAATCAGGGGATCCTGAAGATCTGTATCGAGGAAGCCCAGCAGCTCTACCCGAGCCCCGTGCCGCCCGTGCATTTTGAAAAGTAGATCACATCGCAAAAGGCCGCCCCGTAAGCAGGGCGGCCTTTTGCGGTCAATCACGATGTCAACTGTAGTATAGCACGTTCTTTGGCTGGTGACTAGAGACTAGCGCCTGGTGACTGAAATGCCACCTTTGGGCATGGCCTTATTTATACTCCGCGGCGTTTCCTTATTTTTGTGCGCCGCACCACCATTTCTCATTTAGCGAGGATTTCATCCCCAATCAAAGGGACAGCACGTCCCCGGGACTAATCCCTTCCCCTCATTTCTCACTGTTCATTCGAGATATGCATCTTATCGAAGGCGAGGAAGGCGAGCGAAGTGATGATCGCTACGACAGTCGCCAAGCCCATGCCCTTCAGCTGCACCGGCCCAAGGACGATGGTTGCACCGGAGAGGCCGGAGATCATCGTGACTGCGGTCAGGATCAGATTTCTGGACTTCGTATAGTCCACATGCTTTTCGATCAGCATGCGGATACCGGAAGCCGCAATGAAGCCGAAGAGGAGGATGCAGACGCCTCCCATGACCGGAGTCGGGATGCCGTGGATGAGCGCGGCGATCTTTCCGATGAAGGAGAAGAGGATGGCAAAGCAGGCAGCACCGCCGATGACCCAGGTGCTGTAGACGCCCGTCATCGCCATGACGCCCATGTTTTCACCATACGTGGTATTCGGCGTAGAGCCGACGAAGCCGGAAATCATATTCGACAGGCCGTCGGCAAAGAGCGAGCGGTGAAGTCCCGGGTCTTTGATGAGGTCGCGTCCGACGATATCGCTCGTGACGAAGAGATGGCCGATATGTTCGGCGAGGACCACGAAGAGCGCCGGAAGGATCATCATGATGGCAGAAAGATTGAAATGCGGCGCATAGAAGGTCGGCAGGGCGAACCATGGCATTTCTTCCACATGCGTGAAGTCTACGACCCCCATGAAGACGGAGAGAATGTAGCCGGCGATGACACCGATCAAGATCGGGATGATGGAGATGAATCCGCGCCCAAGGACGGTCGCAAGGATGGTGACGATCAAGGTGAACATGGAAATCGTGATGGAGGTCGCTGCGCTCATACCCTGCGGCTCACCGATGAAGCCGGACATCGTCATGGCGAGCGGTGCCAGCTCCAGCCCGATGATCGCGACGATCGCGCCCATGGCGGCCGGCGGGAAGAGGACATCGATCCATGAAACGCCGATCTTCTTCACGAGGAGCGCGATGAACATGAAGCAGAGGCCGAAGGCGATGAAGCCGCCCTGGGCATCCGCATACGTCATGCCCGCCGTCGCCGTCACCGCCAGTACCGGCGAGATGAAGGCGAAGGACGAGCCGAGGTAGGCAGGAAGCTTCCATTTGCAGATGGTGAGGTAGAGGAGCGTCCCGATGCCATTCATGAAAAGGCAGGTCGCGGGGTCTACATTCAATAGGAAGGGCACCAGCACCGTGGAGCCAAACATGGCGAAGAGGTGCTGCAGCGAGAGGGGGATGGTGGGGAGGAGCGGGAGCCGCTCCTCGACTTCGATGATTCTTTTGCTCATAGGGGGTTCTCCTTTTTAATAGTGACTAGTGACTGGGGATTAGGGAAATCAGACGGGGAAACTTCTTGCCTTCACGTATCCCCTTTCCCACTTCGGGAACATGCGGAAGCGGGATACGTGGGGTGCGAGTCCTGGGGAAACGCTGATGCAGTCTGACAACGATTGAATCAGTGCTTCCCTAGAAAAAAGGAGGCTTTCGAAAAACGAAAGAGCCTCCTTCCTTTGCCTGACTGTGAATTTTTACCTGTCATATTTTATTCTTTTTGCGAAGGAAAAGCAAGTGGGGAACGTCGGGAGGGAAATTCGCGGACTGAAAAGTAGACGCAATATTGCGTCTACTTTTCAGTCCGTGATTCATATACAGAGTCATGCGTGCGTGGTATAATAATCATGAAAGAGCCGATATATACGGTAGAAAAAACCTGATTATACATTTCATGATGGGTGATTTCAAAAGATAGATGCGCTGAAAAATAGACGTAATATTGCGTCTGATTTTCAGTGAAGAGGAGTGTCACGATGGAGTTCAAACGACAGAAATACATGGATGCGCTGGTGGAGCGCATGCACAATGGCATGATCAAAGTGGTGACCGGGATTCGCAGAAGTGGGAAGTCTTATCTTCTCTTCAATCTCTTTGCCCGTTACCTGATGCAGCAGGGAACGGCGATGGATCATATCCTCACCATGCAGCTCGACCGATGGGATATGCGGCGCTACCGAGACCCTGATGTGCTCCTTTCCTGGATTCATGAACGCATGACGGATGAAGGGGACTACTATATCCTTCTCGATGAAGTACAGTTTCTCGATCACTTTGAGGAAGTGCTGAATTCCCTCCTGTATGAGTCACATGTGGACGTGTACGTGACAGGGAGCAATTCGAAATTTCTCTCCAACGACATACTGACCGCTTTCCGCGGGCGCGGGGACGAGATCCATGTCTACCCGCTGACCTTTTCGGAATTCATGGAGCAGTACGACGGGGATATGTACCACGGTTGGGCTGACTACGCGACCTATGGCGGTCTTCCGCAGGTCGCATCCATGAAGACGGAGCAGCAAAAGATCACCTACCTGCAGAGCCTCTTCAAGGAAACGTATCTGAAGGACATCCTGGAGCGGCATAAGCTCAAATATCCGGAGGGGATGGAAGACCTGGTGAATGTGCTCGCCTCCTCTATCGGTACGCTGATGAATCCGTCCAAGATTCTCTCGACCTTCCAGAGTCGCTTTCATTCGAAACTCAGCCTGAATACCATTCGCAAGTACATCGATTTCCTTGAAGAAGCCTTCCTGATACAGAAGGCTGTCCGCTACGATGTGAAGGGCAGGAAATATATCGACACGCCGGTGAAGTACTACTTCGAGGATGTGGGGCTTCGAAATGCGCGGCTTGATTTCCGACAGGTAGAGGAAACGCACCTGATGGAGAATATCATTTACAACGAACTGCGCTGCCGCGGCTACCTGGTGGACGTTGGCGTAGTGAATCGGAGAACACTCGATGAAGAGAGCGGGCGGATGCTGAGCCGTCAGCTCGAAGTGGACTTCATCGCGAGCCTGGGAAATAAGCGCTACTACATCCAGTCCGCCTTCCGCCTGCCGGATGAGGAGAAGCTTCGTCAGGAGAAGGCGTCTCTTCTCGCGCTTTCGGATGGGTTCAAGAAGATCATCCTCGTCAAGGACGTCATGCGCCCGCGCCGCGGTGATGACGGGATCCTCATTATGAGCGTCTTTGACTTCCTCCTCTATCCTCATGGGTTGGACGAGGTGTTTGCGTAGGGCAACGGTTGCGGCGCAACGATACACAATAAAAAGCGATGAGATTTTCGTCTCATCGCTTTTATTGTGTATCATGCAGTGATGGCTAATGCTTGCTCCTTAGAACTGGAACTGGAGGCCGATTTCGAAGTTGCGGCCGGGGGCGGAGTACCATCGCTCCGAATAATTGCCTGCGGCATTCGGACCGTAGGAGGAGCCAACGTCTGTGTAGAACTGATCAAAGATGTTGTTCACTCTAGCAAAGAGGGTGGCTTCTTTGGTGAACTGGTAGTTGGCAGCCAGATCCCATACCCAGTAGTTGGCATAGTTGCGCATTTCAGGATAGCGCTTGTTGCCATAGCGGTTCATGATGCCATAGCCGGAAAGGCTTGCATTGAATTTATCTGTCTGGTAGCCGACATTGATATTGAGTGTGCTTTCTGGGATTATGCCATTGTTGTTGATGTTATAGTATTCTGCGGTTGCTGGACTGTGGATAAATGTGTATCCAATACGGGCATTCCAATGCTGGCTGAAATCTTTATTTAAGTTGAGTGAGAAGCCATTGACATTGGCTTTGCCGGTGTTTTCATATCCATTGCCAAATTGGATAAGATTTTTGGCATGGGTGTGGAAAATATTGAATGTTCCAGACAGAGTATCGCTGAAATTGTGATTAATGCCGAATTCAATAGTATTGCCTTCCTGCGGTTTTAAGTCTTTATTGCCAACTGGATAATATATTCCTCCATACATGGATCCGGGTGCATATAGCTGGTACATGTTTGGCGCAACAAAGAAGGTCTTATAGTTGAAATAATAATTTGTGTTCTCGTTCTGTTTAAAACCAATAGAGAGACTTGGGGAAGTGTGTGTACCAAAAGCAGAATGGTGGTCAACACGTACGCCAGGCGTGATATTTCACTGATCTGTGAGGTCAATCTTATCCTGCAGGTAGAAGGCGATATTGTGAATGCTATCTCCTTCAGGTGCAGAACCCATGTTGTAAGGCACTTCATCCTTATACCAGTCGAAGCCAGCCGTTAAAGTCTGTTTGTTTGCCGTATAGGTGAGCTGGTCGGAAATGCCCGTTGTTTTCATTTTCATTGCCCAGCTCTGCACAGGGATATCAAAGGAGGTCGTGTTTCTATAGATGGAGAACTGGTTGGATAAACGATCAGATAATTTAGCATTGTACTGCAAGCTGATAGCATCATTATCTTTTTTTCCTTTGGCAGGGGTTTTATCGGTGGAACCATTGGCTGGCGAGGTGTAATCAGCTTTGTATTTCTCATAATTCACGACAACGCTGGAATCATTACCCAGATCATAGCCGAGTTTTGTATTGTAATGCTTGGCGTTGAGGTGATTGATGACGTTTCGACCCCAACCATCTTCATAATTACCCTGCAGCTCTTTTCCGGCTTCTATAGACCAGAAAACGTTGCCTTCTTTCCCTGCGTTGTACAGAGTATATTTTTCTTTGCTGTTATCGCCGAAAGAGGTACGAAGCGTCGTTTTTACACCGTTCTCTTTTGCTTTTTTCGTGATGATATTGATAACGCCGCCCTGCGCATCAGAACCATACAACGTAGAGGATGAACCTTTCAGGACTTCAATATGGTCAACAGAATCCATAGCCACTAGTTCAGCGATGCTGGCATTCATGAGAGAATTACCGTTTGTATTTCTACGCATGCCATCGACTAAGACGACTACATTGGAGGAACCATTAATGTAAATTTGATCACTGTTATAGCTTTGACCACTAGCGCCATGCGAGGAAATGAATACGCCCGGCACATTTTTCACGGCCTGCGCCACATCGTCGAAATGTTTTTCCTCGATTTCCTTTGCGGTCACGACCGCGACATCCGCATTGGCGTCGATCTTCTTCTCCGGCGTACGGCTCGCAGTAACGACCACCTCATCTAGCGAATAAAAATTCGGGGGGGGTGCTTTCCGCCTGCACACTAAAAGCGCCTCCGGTGAGGGCCAATACCGCCAAAGACGCTGTCAAAATTTTCTGATTCATTTTACTTCCTCCTTTATCCCGTGTGGATGGAAACTTGAAAACAACCTGCGCCATCTGCTTCCGGTATACATCGCACCATCCGCAGCGGATCAGTTGTCTTCATCAAAGAGGGCAGTTCTTCTGGCTCGGCGTCCTTGCCTGTCCTCGTCTTCCCGGTTTCCCAGTGACATCGTGAGGAGGGCTCAGCCTTACAGCGGCGGGACCGTGACGGATTTGCACCGTCTTCTCTTTTCACTTTCAAAGATTTTTTGAAAGACCTTCTTTGATTCAATATAAAAATGCTGTATGTATTATACAGCATTCATGCAGAAAAGGGAAATGAAATCTTAATGATTGAGGATTCGAGGTTCAAGGTTCAAGGTTCAAGGTTCAAAGGGTTCAGGTGGCGGCTTCGCCGCATTTTAGAAGAGGGTATTCTCGTATCGTCAGCCTTCCCCTCGAGGGGAAGGTGCCCCGAAGGGGCGGATAGGGCACTGGCGGTATGAAAGAGTGCGGAGGAAAAGCGTCTCAAGTCGACGATTTATGAAAGCACCCTATCCACCGCTGACGCGGTCCCCCTTCCCCAAGGGGGAAGGCTAAAAGGTGCGGCGCTTTGCGCCGATTTTTGTAAACGGCGATGCCCGAAGGTGGTAAGCAGTCACCAGCCACTCGAAACCACTCATCCCTGCTTTCAAACTACGGGGTTCAAAAGGTTCAAAGGGTTCAAAGGGTTCAGGTGGCGGCTTCGCCGCATTTTAGATGACGGTATTCTCGTATCGTCAGCCTTCCCCTCGAGGGGAAGGTGCTCCGAAGGGGCGGATAGGGTACTGGCGGTATGAAAGAGAGCGGGGGAAAAGCGTCTCAAGTCGACAATTTACGAAAGCACCCTATCCACCGCTGACGCGGTCCCCCTTCCCCCTTTCCCAAGGGGGAAGGCTAAGAGGTGCGGCGCTTTGCGCCGATTTTTGTAAAGGGCGATGCCCAAAGGTGGTAAGTAGTCACTAGTCTAGTCACTTGCGACTCCTAATCCCTAGCCACTCATCCCCAGTCACGATTTCTTGAACTTCATTGCTTCGCCTTTCGCAAGGGTGTCGCACATTTCGTTGTACTTTGTCCCGACATGGCCTTTGACCCATTCGAAGGTGAGGCGGTGGGGCGTCATGACACGGTCCAGGGCTTTCCAGAGGTCCTGATTGGAGACGGGGGTCTTGGCGGCGGTGAGCCAGCCGTTGCGTTTCCAGTTGTAGAGCCAGCGGTTGGTGATGGCTTTCTGGAGGTACTTGCTGTCGGTGTGGAGGGTGATGGTGCGGCGGATGCCGTCATCGAGGAGCTTCAGTGCTTCGTAGGCGGCGCGGAGCTCCATGCGGTTGTTCGTAGAGGCGGGCTCGCCGCCGGAGAGGGTGAGGAGCTCGCTGCCCTCGGCAGTGAGGAAGACGGCGGCAAATCCGCCGGGGCCATTGGGGTTCACGAGGCAGGAGCCGTCGGTGTAGATGATGAGTGTCTCGGGAAGGATGATGCGCTCGGTCTTGCCGTCGTAGGAGATGCAGCTGATGTCCATGGGTTCGGCGTAGGCGGGGTATTTCTTCTCGAGTGTTTCGATCGTTGGTGCGGGCTTTCTGGGGATGGCCGCATGGGCAGCGGCTTTCGGCGGCGGGGCGATGGGCTTGCCGTACCATGCTTCGGCTTCTGCTTGGGTGGCAAAGCCTTTGTAGATGGCTCCGGGAAATCCGGTGACTTCTTTCTGGCAGTCGCTCCAGCTGTAGTAGACGCCTGCATGGTGTCCGCGCTTGACGACGTAGTATTTCTTGGGCATGGGGTTCCTTTCGGGGAAATGGAGAGCGGGGGCAAGGGGGGTGCCGCGCCCTTTTCCGTTTCATGAAAATGCGGCGCTCTGTGAAGGGGCGCCGCTCGATGATCTCTTATTCTATGCAGATGCTTCCGTCTTCGATCATTTTCCAGAAGCAGTAGAGGGTGGCTTTCGTATCAGCGAGGCTGTCGTGCCAGCCTTCCTCGGAGTAGCCGTAGTATTTCGCGCAGGTGATGAGTTTCTGGTATTTATATTTTCCCGGATAGCGGGTACTCGGCTCGCCATAGGTCTTGGCGAAAGGCTTCATGAGGTCCAGATAGCGGACTTGGGAACGGCTCGGGATGTAGATGCCGTTTTGAATGAGCATCTTCTGGTCGTAGGGGAGGTTGTAGCCGGAGATGATCTTGGCGGCGTGAAGGATCTTCTCGATGGCGGATTTCCTTTCGCTGATGAGGGGCTTGCCTGCGACCATGGCAGGGGAGATGTGATTCACCGCTTCGGCGCCGGGCCAGCAGGTGGCGCGTGCAGGGCGGAAATATTCGTTCATCACGATCTCGCCCAGTCCATTTACGATGGAGAGCTGCAGGATCTCGGCTGATGGGCCGAAGCCGGTGGTCTCGGTGTCCAGGACGAGGATGTCTTCTTTCTTGATCATAGTAAGACGCTTTCATTGATAATCATGGGATGCGTGGCGGGGGCAGGAATTGCGTGCTGCGCACACGCGGTCTAAAAGGTGCGATCACCGGGTTTCTATTCTTCCCACGCGGTTTCTTTTTTATAGGCGCCGCCGTCAGCGATGTCTTGCTTTCTGCTGTGGCGGAGCTTGCGGTTCAGGGCGGTGCGGATCTTTTTCTTGTCGCCTTTTTTGCCGGTGAGACTTTCTGTCTCGTAGTCTTCGTCCCACTGCTTTTCGAATTTTTCTTTGCCGTACATTTTACGGGCGTACTGGTTCAGCCGGCTTTCCGGGGTCACTTTCTGCGGTCGTTTCATAGTGCTTCCTTCCCTTTAGAGATATGTCCCTATGGTATCATTATTGGGCGATGAATGCTAGGGGCAATGTGGTCAGGTCGTGGGGCGCGCCTTGAAGTTTGAAAGCAGGGATGAGCAGCTAGGGATTAGACTGGGAGACATCAGATATCAGACATCTGACTTCTATCCTTCAGCCTTCCCCGCATGGGGAAGGGGGACCGCGTTAGCGGTGGATAGAGTGCTTTCGTAAATCGTCGACTTGAGACGCTTTTCCCCCGCTCTCTTTCATACCGCCAGTGCCCTATCCGCCCCTTCGGGGCACCTTCCCCTCGAGGGGAAGGCTGACGATACGGGAATACCGTCATCTAAAATGCGGCTAAGCCGCCACCGGAACCCGTTGAACCCTTTGAACCTTTTGAACCCGTTGACCCCCGTAGTTTGAAAGCAGGGATGAGTGGTTTCGAGTGGCAGGTGACGACGTACCGCCTTTGGGCATCGCCCTTTATAAAATCGACGCGGAGCGGCGCTCGGGTGCTTTCGTAAACAGCGCACTTGAGACGCTCCTTCCCGCTCTCTTTCATACCACCAGTACCCTATCCGCCCCTTCGGGGCACCTTCCCCTCGAGGGGAAGGCTGACGATACGGGAATACCGTCATCTAAAATGCGGCTAAGCCGCCACCGGAACCCTTAGAACCCCGTAGTTTGAACGCAGGGATGAGTGGTTTCGAGTGGCAGGTGACAACTTACCACCTTCGGGAAGGGGGACCGCGTTAGCGGTGGATAGAGTGCTTTCGTTAGCAGTGATTTGTGCAAAAATGTTTTTCCATCTGCATCATCCTCTTTCATACCGCCTGTGCCCTATCCGCCCCTTCGGGGCACCTTCCCCTCGAGGGGAAGGCTATTCATGCATAGCGGCGAAGCCGCCACTGGAATCCTTGCCTTCTCTCTTGCATCTCTCGCCTTTCCTGCTTATAATAGTTCACATAAAATTTTACCTATGAGTATAAAGGAAGGAACTCCTATGAAAAGTACATTTTTCCCTCATTTCACGATCGGGGTCGATGCATATGATGCCATCCCGGATATCTGCCTGGACTATGGCAAGACGGCGGTCATTGTGGGCGGTGAGAAGTCGAGAGCGGCAGCGGAGCCGCTGATCCGCAAGGCGATCGAAGGGAAGATCGAGCTTCTTGGCAGCTTCCAGTACGGGGATGACGCGACTTTTGAAAATGCAGAGGCGCTGACGAGGATCCAGGAGATCCGCAAGGCGGACATGGTCTTTGCAGTCGGCGGCGGCCGTGCGACGGATACGGCGAAGTGGGCGACGCATCTTCTGAAGAAGCCGCTCTTCACGTTCCCGACGCTTGCATCGAACTGTGCGTCCGTCACGGCGGTCTGCATCATGTACCATCCGGATCACAGCTTTAAGGGCTCGATCTATCGCGACCGCAATGCCTATCACACGTTCATCAATACGGAGGTCATCGCACATTCGCCTCGTGAATATTTCTGGGCCGGTCTCGGTGATGCGCTGGCGAAGCAGTACGAGGTGCCGTTCTCCGCACGCGGCATAGATCTCACATGGGTGCAGGAGACGGGCGTCAGAAATGCGCAGAATGTAGCGCCCGGCATCCTGAAGTATGGCAAGGCGGCGCTCGAAGCGGTGGACAAGGGCATCGTGACGGATGCACTGGAGCCGGCGATCCTTTCTATCATCGTGGCGCCGGGGATGGCGTCTGTATGCATCGAGGATGATCTGGACTCGAGCCTGGCGCATGCGATCTACAACAGCCATACCCGCACGCCGCACAAGGGAAATCATCTGCACGGCGCGGTCGTGAATTACGGTCTGCAGGTCATGCTGACGATGGATGGACAGATCGAAGAACGGGATAAGATCTACCGCTTTGCCAAGTCCATCGGTCTCCCGCATTGCCTGGCTGACATCGGCATCGATCCCGCGCATCCGGATGAGCTGGTAGAGAATTGCCTGCACACGAAGGATATGCGTGTGAAGCCGTATGAGATCACCTTCGATATGGTGTACAAGGCTATGATGGAGCTTGAGAAATTGAAATAAGGAAACACTGATTCAATCGTTGTCAGATTTTACTCTTGAATTTTTATGCATAGCAAGGAATAACCTGACGCGAATAGCGAGCTATTTAAGGAAGGCTATGACGAAGCTATGTATAAAAATTCTTGTAAAATCTGACTCTGCGATTTGATCAGTGTTTCCTAAGGAAAGGGGCTGTGAAGAAATGAATCCTCATTTCTTCACAGCCCCTTTTTACTTTG
>JAJWRZ010000194.1:0-3091 GCA_021633965.1 Dialister sp. | reverse complement strand
GGGGAAGGTGCGGCGCATAAAATAATGAAAGCGCCGCGGAGTTTTGAAACTAGCGGTTTTCTCGTATCGCAAACCTAATCCCTAGCCACTAATCCCTAGCTACCAGTCACTAGTCACTAGCCACTCATTCCTGCTTTCAAACTTCAAGGTTAGCCCGTTGAACCGCTTTGCCCCACATGCTATAATGAGTACATCAAGCATATATATTTTTATCGATATAGCCATATGCAAGGAGGATCCCTATGATCACTGAAATCCATACAGAAGAAGCATTCCGGAAAGAAATCGCCACCCGCGAGGGCCTATCCCTCATCGACTTCTGGGCCACCTGGTGCGGCCCCTGCCGTATGATGGCTCCCGTCATGGAGGCTGCGGATGCAGAGCTGGGCTCTGCCATCCACTTCACCAAGATCGATGTAGACGAGCTCCCTGATATCGCCGCCGACTTCGACATCATGTCGATCCCGACCATCGTCATCCTGGAGAACGGAGAGGAGATCACCCGTCTCACCGGTGCCATGTCTGCGGAAGAATTCATCAGCCAGCTAAAGAGCATCGCAGGATAGCCCAAAGAGGCTCTGCAGCATGTACTTCATGCCGCAGAGCCTTTTTTTTGCTCTTATCCAAGGCAATAAAAAGCCCGATCGATGGGGAGATCGACCGGGCTTTTATAGGAGAGAGGGTATTGTTATCAAGAAATAAGATGAATCTATAGGGTGATGCGCCACCTCCTTTATCATAAGGTATGGTATGACAGGGCTTTCAGGGGGAGTGGAAGACCTGCCAAATGGAATCTGTTTTCTAAGTTGACTTCCGGTCAACTTATGTATGTATTATACCATGAAAACGATGGATTGCAAGAGACTTTATCATTATATTTTCATAAATTGCTAAGCGTATTTTTTTATAAAATCTTAATTTTTTCGACCTTGAGTCAATCGGGTATTTGGCTGGATTCTTCGCGAGCGGGATCCCCTCATTCCCCTTGACATCCGTGGTATAATAAATCTTAACATTTCACTTTTGGTGAAAGGAGAACTCTATGATCATCACCATCGCACGCGAGAGTGGCAGCGGCGGCTACACCGTCGGAAAGCTCCTCTCTGACTACTATCACATCCCCGTCCACGATCAGGACAGTCTCGCCCGCCTTGCCAAAGAAAAAGGCATGTATGATGAAATGCCGGATTTCTTCCAGGAATCCCCCGTGAACTCTATCATTTACGCACTCTCCATGGATTTTAGAAATAAGAAATTCACTGAACCGGAGCGCGATCGCTTGGAGCACCTGCTGCCGGAGAAGGACTTCATCCTCGTCGGCCGCTGCGGAAATTACATTTTCAGAAATCACACGGGCTGCATCTCCGTTTTCATTCACGGTGACATCGACCACCGCATCCGCTACAAAGCCGATATGCTCGGCATCAGCCTCAATGAGGCGAAGGAGATCATCCATACCAATGATGAGAATCGCCTCGCCTATCACCGCTACTACACCGGCGAGACATGGGGGGCTGCCAAAAACTATGACCTCTCCATCAATACCTCCCGCATCGGCCACGCTTTCGCTGCCGAACTGATCGAGAAATATGTGGAGAAATTGGGATTTCATACATAGTGCCTAGGGATTAGGAGTGACTAGTGGCTGGTGACTAGTGACTGGGAGACGTCAGCCCTTCATATCGTCATTTCGAGCAAAGCGAGAAATCTTTGTCATTCGCGGTCAGATGGTCAATGTTTGGAACTCCCAAACGGGAAACCTGCTCCCCGCAGACTTTCGGGCATCGCCCTATTTATACTTCGCGGCGCTTCTATATTTTTATGCGCCGTACCACCATTTCTCATTTCTCATTCACACGAGGCTTTCAAATTGAATCAAAGGACGGTACGCCTCACTGGCTAACCCTCCCCCCAATAACAACAATAACGAAAGGACCTTCTATGTCTTACTTATTTCAATTCGGAATGATCTTAGCCATTTCCTTTGTGGGAGAGCTTCTCCATGCGCTGCTGCCGCTTCCTGTACCGGCCAGCATTTACGGGATACTGATCCTGTTTTCCCTCTTATACTTCAAGGTCATCCGTATCCCGCAGATCCGGCAGGCCTCCATGTTCCTCATCGAGATCATGCCCATCCTCTTCCTTCCGGCCGCTGTCGGCCTCATGGACTCGTGGCACCTGATCTCCTCTACCCTTCTGCAGTACATCGTGATCATCATCCTTGCCATGGTCATCGTCATGGCAGCCGGCGGCCTTTTCACGCAGTTTATCATGAAGAAGGTCGCAAGGAAGGAGACCTGCCATGAATGATTTCCTGACACACTCCGCCTACATCTCGGTCTTCATCAGCCTCATCGCCTTTTATCTCGGCTCGAAGCTCTTTTTGAAATTTCATTTTCCCTTGTTCAATCCGCTTCTGACCGCGGTCCTCTTGGTCATCGGCTTCCTCAAGGTGACCGGCATGGATTACAAGGACTATAACGAAGGCGCCTCCTATATCAATTACCTGCTGACGCCCTCCACCATCTGTCTCGCCGTACCGCTCTATGAACAGATCAAGCTTTTGAAGAAAAACTATAAGGCCATCTTCCTCGGTATCCTTTCCGGCGTCGTGACAGGGCTCTTTGCCGTCTACGTCCTCTGCCTGGCCTTCGGCTTTGACCACGCTTCCTACGTGACGCTGCTTCCCAAGTCCATCACCACGGCCATCGGCATGGGACTTTCCGAAGAGCTCGGCGGCTACGTCTCCATCACCGTCGCCGCCATCATCGCGACCGGGATCCTCGGAAATATCATCGGCGAATCCGTCTGCCGTCTCTTCCATATCACCGACCCCATCGCCCGCGGCATCGCTCTTGGCACTGCGGCACACGCGATGGGTACGACAAAAGCCATGGAGCTTGGCCCCATCGAGGGTGCCATGTCCTCTCTCTCCATCGTAGTCGCCGGTGTTTTCACTGTTGTCTTCGCCTCCTTCTTTGCCGTGCTGATTTAGTGACTGGTGACTCGTCTGCGGTCGATCTCTCCCTGCTCTGAAAAAAGGGGCTGTGAAGAAATGAATCCTCATTTCTTCACAGCCCCTTTTTACTTT
>JAJWRZ010000017.1:0-20525 GCA_021633965.1 Dialister sp. | reverse complement strand
CAAAAATCGAAAGTCCTTTTTTGTGTTCATGGAGCTATTATTTCACAGCCCCTTTCTTATTTCTTGAGATCCTTTTCAATGATCTCACTCTTCAGCTGCTGCAGGGCATCGGAGAGATTCACTTCCATGATATTCGGATTCAGAAGACGGGTATATTCCGGCCAAAGGGTTTCCATCTGCTCATTCGCATACGCGATGGTTTCCGAAAGCGTCGGGAGCGGAGAGGCTTCCCCCTTCTGCATGACAGGCTTCAGCATTTCCACACAGGTGTACGTGCCTGCTTTCAGCTCCTTACGGCGCCACTTGGCCGACTCGGTGACGAGCGTGTAATCGCCGCCGTCCGGCATCGGTTCGCTGGTGAGGCAGACGAGATCTGTGATCATCTTGCCATTCGATTTCTTGTAGAAACGACGTACCTCCTTGATGCCCGGATTCGTCATTTTGGCGACATCGTTGGAGATCTTCATCACCGGCTCGAAGATGCCGTCTTTTTCTCTGGCGCTCATCTTGAAGACGCCGCCCAAGGACGGAGAGCCGTCCGCCGTGATGATCTTCGTGCCGACGCCCCAGCTGGTGACGGTGCAGCCCTGCTCCTTCAGGGACTGGATGAGGTATTCGTCCAGATCATTCGAACCGGAAATGATGGCATCCGGGAATCCGGCCTCCGTGAACATGCGCTTGGCTTCCTTGGAAAGGTAGCCGAGGTCACCGCTGTCGATACGGATGCCGTAGACCTTCGGCAGCTCGCCCTTGGCTTTCAGCTCTTTGAAGATCCGGATCGCATCCGGCACGCCCATCTCCAGCACATTGTAGGTATCGGCCAGCAGGATGAGATTGTTGTGATACTGCTTCACATATTCCTCGAAGGCTTCGAGCTCGGTGTCAAAGCTCATGATCCAGCTGTGCGCCATCGTGCCGAGGACCGGGATGCCGAAGAGCTTGCCTGCTTCGACATTCGAGGTGCCGTTAAATCCGCCGATCATAGCCGCTCTCGCGCCCCACAGTCCGGCAGAATGACCCTGCGCGCGGCGCAGGCCAAATTCCATCAGCGCATCCTTGCCCGCAACGGTGCGCACACGGCGCGTCTTCGTCGCGATGAGGCTTTCATGGTTCATGATCATGGAGAGGCCTGTCTCCATCAGCATCGCCTCTGTCGTGGTGCCATGGAAACGGAGCAAGAGCTCGCCGGGGAATGCGACCGTGCCTTCCGGCATGGCATAGATGTCTCCCGTGAAGCGGAAATCGGCCAGGTAGTCCAAAAATTCCGGATAGAAGATCCCAAGGCTCTTGAGGTAGGCAATGTCATCGGCATCGAAACGGAAATTTTCAGCAAATTCCTGCAGGTGCGCGAGCCCTGCGACCACGGTATAGCCGCCATTGAAAGGATTCTTGCGATAGAAACGGTCAAAGACCACGCGGCGTTCATGCATGCCCTTCTTGAAGAGCGCATTCGCCATAGTCAGCTGGTATAAGTCTGTAATCAGTCCATTGGCAGCCATTATTCGTATCTCCTTTACGTGAAAGTGGGTCATCGAAATCATTACGAAACCAGAAAAGAGAGGACGGTAAGCCTCTCTTCATTGTCAAGACAATACGTCTTTAGCAGTCAAGTATAGCACCTATTTGGAAAGTGTCAAGGGAAACAGGGTTAGCCCATGGGGCGGGCTCTTTAATTGGGAGTGAAAGCTTTGCTCGAATGAGGAATTAGGAATGAGGAATTAGGAATGGTGGTGCGGCGCATAAAAATCAGAAGCGCCGCGGAGTTTTGATAGCGCTTCGCGCCGCCGTCATCTCGAGCGTAGTCCTCGTTCTTCCTTGCAGAACGGTCAGCTCGATAATTGCGCTATTTCAATCACCGTTTGCTTTTAATCCCCAGTCACTAGTCACTCGAGGCTCCCAATCCCTAGTCACCAGTCACCAGTCCCTAGTCCCTAGTCACTCATTTTACTTTTCCACAGCTTCTTCCCTGCTCCCTAAGATCTTCACATCCACATCGGTGAGATGCTGTAGGACATCGATGACGATGTCTCTCGTGTCAGCGGTCGAATTGATCTGGCAGGTGGCGCGCTTCGGATCGAGCGTCGTCAAAATGCCAAGGTACTCGTAGCCCTCGATGATGCGGTTGATATAATTCACCGCGTCCGGTGGGATCTCTATATACACTCTGGTATCATCCATGTTTCGCACGTCTCCTTAAAATGGTATAGGCAGGGAGCTCCATCTCCGTCTGCATGGTGAGGACTTCGAGCGGATGCGGCGCACGGTCGACGGCCTCGCCCTCTCCATTGGTGAGCGGCCCGACCGTGAAGAGGCCGACATCCCCTTTCGGCGTCAGGTACTCCAAAGTCTCGCCCACCTTGAAATGATTTCTCTGCTGCACCCGGGTCGCCCCCTCTTCCGATGGCAGGATGAGTCCGACGAAATCATACGGCTGCTCCGGCTGTGACTTGACATACTCCTGCGCGGTATGATCCGCCTCCTGAAAAGCGAACGCCGTGGTGTAGGGGCGGTGCGATACCTTTTCCAGCTCTTCGCGCCACTCCTCCCGCACGCGGTAAGCCCCACGCTCTGCGTAGTAGGTGTCGATCGCCTTGCGATACGCAGCGACGGCCGCCGCCACATAGTACACGCTCTTCATGCGGCCCTCGATCTTGAGCGAAGAGGCACCGCCCTCGATGAGCTCGGGGATGTGATCAATCATGCAGAGGTCTTTGCTGTTGAAAATGTATGTCCCGTGGTCATCCTCTTCGATGGGCCAGTACTGTCCAGGGCGAGACTCCTCCATGACCGAATACTTGAAGCGGCAGGCCTGGATACACTCGCCGCGGTTCGACTGGCGCTTGCCATGCGTGAAGAAATTCGAAAGCAGGCAGCGGCCGGACCATGAAATGCACATCGCGCCGTGCCCGAAGACTTCCAGCTCGATATCCACTTTTTTGCGGATGTCCGCCATTTCCTTCACCGATACTTCACGCGCAAGCACCACGCGCTCTGCGCCCAGTTCCTTCCACATTTTGACCGTCCGCCAGTTCGCTGCGCTCGCCTGCGTCGATACGTGGATCGGGAGCTTCGGCGCCACTTCGCGGGCCAGTGAAAAGACCCCGAGATCGGAGATCAGCGCCGCATCCACATGGATCTCCTCCAAATACCGCAGGTAGTCATCCAGCCCCTCCAAGTCTTCATTGCGTGGGATGATATTCACGGTCACGTAGACCTTCTTCCCCATCCCGTGCGCATATCGGACGGCTTCTTTCATTTCTTCCTTCGTGAAATTGCCGCCGTACGCGCGAAGGCCGAAGACCTTCCCTGCAAGATAGACGGCGTCCGCTCCGTAGAGAAGAGCCATTTTCATTTTTTCCATCGTCCCCGCCGGTGCGAGAAGTTCTATTTTTTTCATTCGTATCCCTTTCATCTAAATCCGACTGCCTCATAATGAGAAATGAAGGAGCGGCGCATCATAATATGGAAGCGCCGCGAATTTTATATTTTTTTATTGAGATGCAAAGCAGTTGTTTTGGTGATCATCGTCAATAATTTCTCAAGTTCCCTACACTTCTCGGAAAGACTGTAATACATCTCCACTTCAATGTACCGCGATGCATGTAAGAGATCAAGCCAATATAATGTCTCGCTGCACTCCTTATAAGCGATGTACATTTTCTGCAAGAATTCTTTTTCGCTTATCGCATGCTGCGCTTCTGTCACATTAGCGCCGATGCTGGTACCGGATCGCCCGATTTGATCAATAATAAAATAGGGCCTTCGGTTCTGACGCAAATATTGTACCAATTGAATGATGCAAACCGCAAAGCACTTGCTTTTCGAAAGAACAACATTCTCCCGCGCCATGACACCCCTCCATTTCTATTTGCGCCACTTTATGAATTGTGTGGCGCTGCCACCATTTCTCATTTCTAATTTCTCATTTCTAATTGATAGCTTACTGCCAGTCCATCTCCATCCTTATAAATGACCGTAGCGTAGTGCGTCCTCACATACGCTATATATTCTCTCAGGCGCACGACCAGCGTCCGATACCGATGCGGCACAGGTGCATCACTTTCTACCATGCCGCGGAAAAGCACATTATCCGCCGCTATCACCGCATGCGACGACAGCTTTTGCTCGATGGCCTTCAGCTGCCGGAGGTACTGACCCTTCGGGCCATCCAGGTACAGGAAATCATAGGGCCCTTCCAGCGTTTCCAAAAGCTCTGCCGCATCGCCCAGATGGCAGTGAACGCGCTGCGAGAATCCGGCCGCTCGCATGACCTCCTCCGCGCGGGCATGGCGCACAGGATCGATCTCGAGCGTATCGATCTCTGCGAGCGGGAACCGCTCTGCCAAAAGCAGCGAGGAGTAGCCGATGGCTGTCCCGATCTCAAGTATACGCTTCGGCGAAGCCTTCTCAGCGGCCGAAAGGAGGAGCGCGCGCTCCGGACCTCGGATGATGGGGACATGGTCACGGCCGGCTTCGATCTCTAACTCTTTTTTCAGTGCTTCAAGAACTGGATCCATAAATATTCTCCGTTTCCTGCTGGTGTTCTTCGTAGGATCTCGTAAATACATGATGCCCGTCAGCCTGCGCGACGTAGTAGAGGTAGTCACCCGGCTCGGCAGCCAGCACCGCCTCTATGGCAGGAAGTCCCGGGCTGCCGATCGGTCCCGGCGGAAGGCCGGGGTGCGTATACGTATTGTACGGCGAGTCGATGCGCGTATCCGCGATGGTCAGCTCCGCCTTCTGCTCGCCCAAGGCATACTGGATCGTCGCATCGATCTGGAGCGGCATACCGATGGAAAGGCGCTTCAGCATGACGGAGGCGATCGGCACCTGATCCTCCGGGAAACGCGCCTCGCGCTCTACCATCGAGGCGATCGTGAAAAGGTCATGCAGTGTCATATGCTTCGCCTCCGCCCTCTTTCGGATGTCCGGCGTCAGCATGTCATCGGTATGACGATACATGAGATCCAAGATCTGGCGCGCCGTGTACTCCTTGGGGATGCTGTACGTGTCTGCAAAAAGAAATCCTTCTGCCTTGATCGGTACCGCGACGGGGCCGTACTGGTATTTCAAGGGGCCATAGGTCGCCGCTTCTGCCTCAAAGTCTGCTGCCCCTTCGATGCCTGCCTGCGCGAGCAACTGAGCGATCTGATGCACGGTGGAACCTTCCGGTACCGTGACCAGCGCAGCCTCCGTCTTCCCATGCTTTAAGGCATCGATGGCTTCCCTGATCGTCAGCCCCTTTTCGAGCACATAGTTTCCGCTTTGCAGCTGATTTCCTTCCCCGAGGAGACGGGCATAGAACCGGAACCGCACCGCGCTCTCAATGACGCCCTGCTTTTCCAGAAGGGATGCAATGTCTCCTCCCGTCGCATTCTTTTCGATCCTGACATGCGTCTTCCCGCTGCGCGCCCCGTGGTCTGCCGCATAGAAATACCAGCCGCCCAAGAGGGCGATGGATAGCCCCAGCGCCGTCATACCGAGCGCGATGCGCACGCCTTTCTTCTTCGCTTCTTTTTGAGAAATCTCTGTGTCGTTGTCTTCCACACAGCACCCCTATCCGAGACAGATGTCTCTATTTTTTACTCTCCCCATTATATCATATGTAAATATATAAAAGTCCGTGGTAAAATGAAGTAGCTAACAATCATAACAGTCCAATACGTATCTATGATAAAAAGGAGAACACCCATGTCTATCACCGTCGGAATGAAAGGCACTGCCACAAAGATCGTCACAGAAAATGATACCGCGAAAGTCGTGAAAAGCGGCTCGCTCCCCGTCCTCGCCACCCCCGTCCTCTCGGCTCTCATGGAAGAAGCCGCCTGCGATGCCGTGAAGACAGGTCTCGCAGCAGGCGAAACCACCGTCGGCGGCTTCATCGGTCTTGCCCACAAGCAGCCCACCCTCGTCGGACATACCGTCCGCGCCGAAGCCACTGTCACCGTCGTCAAAGGAAAGAAAATCACCCTCCACTGCCTGGCGTATGATGAAGCAGGAGAAATCGGCGAAGCAGAACACATCCGCTTCGTCGTGGAAGCAAAGCCTTTTATGGAAAAAGCAGGAACGCGGTAGATCATTGACCGTCGGCGGTCAGACATCAGACTTCAGACTTCAGACTTCTGACCTCTGATCTCTGATCTCTGACCTTTGACCTCTGACCTCTGGCATCTCCCAGTCTCCCAGTCTCCCAGTCTCCCAGTCTCCTAGTCTCTCAGTCACCAGTCACCAGTCACCAGTCACTAGTCACTAGTCACTAGTCACTAGTCACTAGTCACTAGTCACTAGTCACTAAAAAAAAGGAGCCTCCACATCCATGACCCACTCTCCCCTCACCATCCGCACCGCGACGCCCGATGACTCGGCAGCGCTGCTTGCGATCTATGCCCCCTACGTCACAAAGACCGCCATCACTTTTGAATACGACGTCCCCAGCGAAGAAGAATTCCGACGCCGAATACAGACCACCCTTGAAACCTATCCCTACCTCGTCGCAGAGCGAGGAGGTACGATCCTAGGCTACGTCTATGCCAGCCCCTTCCATACCCGCCCCGCCTATGACTGGAATGTCGAGACCTCCATCTACATCGCCCAAGACGCCCGTCACATGGGCACGGGACGCAAGCTCTACGAAGCCCTTGAGACCTATCTTCGCGCACAGGGCATCGTCACGCTCTACGCCTGCATCACCTATCCCGCCACACCTGACCCCTACGTGGACACAAACAGCGTCGATTTCCACAGCCATATGGGCTACGACCTTGTCGCCAACTTCAAAAAGAGCGGATATAAATTCGACCGCTGGTACGACGTCGTATGGATGGAAAAAGAGATCGGTGCGCACAAGACGCCCATGGCCCCCGTAAAGCGCTTCGCGGAAATTTTGGATCAGGGACTGGTGACTAGGGACTAGTGACTGGTAGCTTGTAACTAGGGCTTAGGGATTAGAAGCAAGCGGTGATTGAAGCAGCGCAGTTAGCACGCTGACCGTTCTGCAAGGAATATCAAGGGATCCGCTTGAAATGACGACATCGTGAAGCACTATCAAAATTCTGCGGCGCTTCTGATTCTTATGCGCCGCACCACCATTTCGCATTTCTCATTTCTAATTTCTCATTTCTAATTTCTCATTCAATCGAAGCTTTCAAACGTAATCAAAGGGTGCCCCGCCCCACGGGCTACCCCCGAACCTAAAAACCAGACCCCACCTATGTGAGATCTGGTTTTTTACATGCTCTATGACTTCAACACGCCCGTCCCGTCAAAAGCAGGGATGAAGGCCGCTTCCGCGCTCTCCTTCTGCTGCACGTAGCCATCGATGATGCCGAGCTCCTCCATATAGGACTCGCACGCCTCGTATTCTTCATCCGTGATCCTGCGATCGATCTCGGGAAATTCCGCCGCGCGGCCGCAGGGCGTGTACTGACGCATGAGACTGAAAAGGACGTCTCCCGGCTCGAACGTCTCCGCCACATACTCGAGGATCCGTTTCGTGTCCTCCACCTGACCGGGAAGGATCAGATGGCGGATGAGGACGCCCCTCTGCAAAATGCCATCCGCCCCGATCACATAGGGCCCTGTCTCTTTGAACATCTGCTCGATGGCTGCGCTCGCCCTTTCGAAGTAGTCCGGCGCATCACTGTATTTCCCGGAGATCTCCGCATCATAATACTTGAGATCCGGCAGCCAGCACTGTACCTTCTTGCGCAGGAAGGCCACGGTATGCACGCTCTCATAGCCGCCGCAGTTATAAACGACCGGCACCGGCAGCGGCTCGCGAAGGCTCTGGAAGATCGCATGGGTGTAATGCGTCGGCGTCACAAGATCGATATTGTGCGCCCCTTGGGCAATGAGCTCGAAGTAAATCTCCCGCAGCCGCTCGACGGAGACCTCGATGCCCTTTCTTCTTTCGGAGATCTCATAGTTCTGACAGTACACGCAGGACAGATTGCACCCGGCGAAAAAGACCGTCCCCGCCCCGCGTGTCCCTGCGATGCACGGCTCCTCCCAGTGATGAAGAGCCGCGCGGGAGATCACCGGCAGCATCCCGCTCTGGCAATAGCCAAGCTGACCCTCACCCGTGATGCTCTCCCTGCGCACCACCTTGCACGCGCGCGGACACAGATTGCATACGCTCATTTCGATCGACCTTCTTTCATTTGATTGATTATGTCTATTGTAGCATATGGGGTAAGGGTTAGCCCACGGGGCGTGCTGTTCCTTGATCGGGGAGGAAATCTTTGCTCAAATGAGGAATGAGAAATTAGGAATGAATGTGGCGGCTTCGCCGCGAGTATGAATCGCCTTCCCCTCTAGGGGAAGGTGCCCCGAAGGGGCGGATAGGGCACAGGCGGTATGAAAGAGAGTGGGAAAATGCGTCTCAAGTCGACGATTTACGAAAGCACCCTATCCACCGCTGACGCGGTCCCCCTTCCCCGATGGGGAAGGCAAATTAGTAGCGGCTACGCCGCAAATATTTATGGGGCGATGCCCGAAAGTCTCTCGATATCAGGTTTCCCGTTTTGGACTTTCCAAACATTGCCCACCTGACCGCGAATAACAAAGATTTCTCGACTTCGCTCGAAATGACGGTGCGAGAGAGCCACTAGTCATCAGTCATTTGAGGCTCCTAATCCCTAGCTACTAGTCACTAGTCAACCCAATTCTCTATTGCCACTGATTTCCAAACATCTTATAATAAGTACGAATTTCCATAATGGATTTCGAAAGGAGCATACCCATGCAGAAAGAAACGGGGCTTTTGGAGCGAGTTTTCCACCTGAGTGAAAACGGTACATCCGTCAAGACGGAAATCATGGCGGGTATCACCACCTTTATGACCATGGCTTATATTCTGGCTGTCAACCCAGCCATCATGAGCGCAGCCGGTATGGACAAGGGCGCTGTCCTGACCGCGACCGCCATCGCCGGTTTTCTGGGGACTGTCCTCATGGCCGCTTTTGCGAATTACCCCTTTGCCCTGGCACCGGGCATGGGGCTGAATGCCT
Source organism: Dialister sp. (assembly GCA_021633965.1). Lineage (GTDB taxonomy): Bacteria > Bacillota > Negativicutes > Veillonellales > Dialisteraceae > Dialister. The sequence continues at coordinate 11,517 of JAJWRZ010000017.1, read as the reverse complement.
TCTTCGCCTTCACCGTCGTGAAGCAGATGGGCTACACTTGGGAAATGGCACTGGCTGCCGTTTTCGTCGAGGGTGTCATCTTCATCGTGCTCTCTCTCACGAATGTCCGTGAAGCGATCTTCAATGCGATCCCGCTCAATCTGAAGAAAGCCGTCTCCGCCGGCATCGGCCTCTTCATCTGCTTCATCGGCCTGACCGGTGCGCAGATCATCGTCGGCAACCCGGCCACCAAGATTTCCCTCTTCTCCTTCAAGCAGGCCATGATGGCCGGTACCTTCCACACCACCGGCATCACGGTCGTGCTCGCCATCTTAGGCGTCCTCTTCACTGCCTTCCTCATGGTGGCCAAAGTGAGAGGCAACATTCTTTGGGGCATCCTCTTCACATGGATCCTTGGCATCCTTTGCGAAGTCTCCGGCCTTTACGTGCCGGATCCGGCGCACGGCGCTTTCAGCACCCTGCCGGATCTCTCCGCCGGACTTGCTTCCTTTGCTCCGGCCAGCATCTCTCCCCTCATCGGTGAACTCGACTTCTCACAGGTCGCGACCTTCAACTTCGTCGTCGTCCTTCTGGCTTTCCTCTTCGTCGATGTCTTCGATACCTTGGGCACACTGATCGGCGTTGCCGCCAAAGCCAATATGCTCGATGATGAGGGCCGTCTGCCGCGCATCAAGGGCGCGCTCATGGCAGACGCCGTAGCCACCACCGCAGGCGCCGTCCTCGGCGTCTCCACCACCACGACCTATGTCGAAAGTGCAGCGGGTGTCTCGGAAGGCGGACGCACCGGTCTCACCGCGATGACCGTTGCCGTCCTCTTCATCCTCTCCCTCTTCCTCTCCCCCTTCTTCATGGCCATCCCCGCCTTTGCCACCGCACCGGCACTCATCACCGTCGGCTTCCTGATGTTCACGGCCGTATCCGGCATCGACTTTGCGGACATGACAGAAGCCATCCCCTGCTACCTCGCCATCATTGCGATGCCATTCGCTTACTCCATCGCAGAAGGCATCTCCTTCGGCGTCATCTCTTACGTCATCATCAATGCCCTCGCCGGCAAGACAGAAAAGATCAGCCCGCTCATGTACATCCTGACCGTGCTCTTCATCCTGAAATATATCCTGCTGTAAGAGCTGCGGCAGCTTTTGGAAATCACGATAACGCCCTTTGCCACAAAGGCAGAGGGCGTTTTGATGTAAGGAAAGTTTGAAAGCAGGGATGAGAGGCTAAGGATTAGAAGACTCGAGTGACTTGTGACTAGTGACTGAAATACCACCTGCGGGCATCGCCACCATCTATACTCCGCGGCGCTTCCTTATTTTTTTGCGCCGCACCACCATTTCTCATTTCGCATTTCTAATTTCTCATTCAAGCAAAGCTTTCAAACGGAATCAAAGGGCGCCCCGCCCCACGAGCTAACCCTGATACCAAAGAAGGAGCAAACATGAAATTTCTCATTCATCTTCTCATCCTTTTCTTCCTCTCACTCACCGCCCTTCCCGCTGCTGCCGCCGCGCCCCTGCTCACGGCTGATGCCGCGATCCTGATGGACGCGACGACCGGCGAAGTCCTCTATGAAAAAAATGCGGACAAGCGGGAATACCCTGCCAGTATGACGAAGATGATGACCTGCATCCTCGCGCTGGAAAAGGGGAATCCTCTCAAAACCATCGCTGTCAGCGCCAATGCCGCCAACGTCGAGTCCACCGAGCTTTGCGGCGGCGAATGGATCCGTCTCGGAGACCTCACCTATCAGATGATGCTGATCTCCGATAACGGGGCAGCCACCGCCATCGCAGAAGCCATCGGCGGAAATGTGAACCATTTTGCTTCCATGATGAATGAAAAAGCCCGCGCCATCGGAGCCGTCGGCACCCACTTCGTCAATGCAAACGGCATGCCGGATGAAGACCACTACTCGACAGCCCGCGACATGGCGAAGATCGCGCAGTATGGCCTTCGAAACAAAGAATTCCGACAGATCGTTTCTACCAAAAGCAAGCAGGTCCACTACGAACGCCCGAGCAAAAATCTCCCCTGCACGAATACCAATCATCTCCTCTTCACCTATGACGGTGCCATCGGCGTCAAGACAGGCTACACCCGCGCCGCACAAGGCTGCCTTGCCGCAGCCGCCACAAGAAATGGCAGGACCCTCATCGCCGTCATCATGCACGCCGGCTGGGACAGCCGCTTCACGGAAGCCGCCGCGCTTTTGGATCACGGATTTGAAATGAAGAAGTGACTAGTGATTAGTGACTGGGGACTGGGGACTGGGGACTTGAATACGACTTTTGATCATCGCTCTATTTATACTTCACGGCGCTTCCATAGTATTATGCGCCGCACCAACCCCGTTGAACCCATAGAACCCGTTGAACCTTCTGAACCCATCCCCGCCCCCCTTGCAGAAATTCTCCATATTCATTAGAATAAATGAAAGAAACATAAAACTTCCATTTACTGTTCAAAGGAGAACTCTGATGAAAAAACTCATTCTCACAAGCCTGCTCACCCTCGCCCTCGCGGCTTCCGCATCGGCTGCCGTTCCCGCAGGCGGCGTGTACCTGGATAAGGACGGCACCCCGCTCACGGAAGCGCAGCAGGTCCCGCCGTCCTTGAAATCGCCAAAGATGGCTCCGCAGACGACTGCGATTCGAGAAGCGCTAGCTTCGCTCCCAGGCAATCGACTGGTGCTCATCACGCTGACTGTCACTGAAGACGGCAACGCGACCAATATTTCTGTTATGAATAGCTCCGGCTCTGTCATTCTCGACCAGTACGCTGTGGACTCCGTGGAACACTGGCAGTTCCAACCGGCAAAGCGCGGCGAGAAGACCGTCAGCAGCAACGCCTCTGTCCCAATCCGTTTCATCTCCACCATGGTTTCCGTCCCTGCTGCCCCCGCCTCACAAGTCCTGAAAGACATGTCCGATGAAGTCCGCGAAGCCGCTGAAAGAAATAGGCATCCCGTCCTCACGGTAAAAGTCTACATAAAGAGCGACGGCACGATGGACGGCGCGCCTGAAGTATTAAAAGATGAAACGCTCCCCACCGCAGATTTCAAAATCCTTTCAAAATATGTAGTAAGCTCCGTAAAATCCTGGACTTTTACCCCCGCGCGGAATCCCAGTGGCGATGCCATTGGATCAGCAATCCTGATCTCGGTGCAGTTGTAAATGATGGATGATTGGCAAGTAAAAAACGCAGCCATATCAAGCTGCGTTTTTTGTTTGCCATTTTCCTAGTCACCAGTCACTAGTCACCAGCCACTAATTCAGCGTCACATACTTTCCGCCTTCGACCTTGAGGAGGACGAGGTCGACATCCGGATCCCCGGAATTATTGAAGGTCATCGGACCGACAGCGGACTCGAAATTCTTCACATTCGCGAGGGCCTCTCTGACCTTCTTCGAATCCGTCGTGGTGCCTGCGTCTTCCATCGCTTTCGCTGCGAGCTTCACAGAGACATACGCACATGCTGCGAAGTTGTCCGGATCGTGATTGTACTTCGCCTTGAAGTTCTTCACGAAGTCCTTGGTCGCCTGGCTGTTGCGGTCAGCAGACCACATAGAGGAGACATACACATTGTCAGCGGCCGCTCCTGCGATCTTGAGAAGCTCGGGCGAAACGAAGCCGTTATCCCCGAGGACAGGCTGATTCATTCCCATTTCTCTCATCTTCTTCAGGATGAGTCCGCCTTCCTGATAGTAACCGGCAACGACGACCGCATCCGGATTCACATTGTGGATCTTCGTCAGCTGTGCGGAGAAGTCCGTATCCTTATCCGCGAAGGTTTCCGTCGCGACGATGTTCACGCCCTCCGCTTCGAGCGCCTTCACAAAGGTCTTGTAGGCAGATACCTGATGCTCGTTGTTGTTCGAGTAGAGGACAGCCACATTCTTATAGCCGAGGAGCTTGTGCGTTTTCTGCACGGTCTGCGGGATATTCTTCGACTCCGGCACGCAGTTTCTGAACATGTAGTCGCCGATCTCGATGAGGCCTTCTGCGGTGGTCGCTGCGCCGAGGAGCGGGATCTGTGCCTTCTGGAAGAGCGGGCCGACCGCTTTGTATTCGCCGGAGATCAAGGGGCCGACGACCAGCACCTTCTTGGCAGCGATCATCTTCTGCGCCGCACTCACGCACTGCTGCACATTGCCCTTCGTATCCGCCATTTCGACATCGAAATGGATCTTGCCTTCCTTATTCACTTCCTCGACCGCCAGGTCAAAGCCTTCCTTCTCCGCAAGACCATACGAAGCGACGCCGCCCGACACACCATTCAGGAAGCCCACCTTTGCGACCTTCGCGCCTGCTGCCGGCTTCGAAGCGCTTTCCTTATTGCCATTGCCGCCGCATCCTGAAAGACCTGCCATCGCAGCTGCCAGCATCAGTCCAAGTCCTGCTCTCTTCATCATTTTTTTCATTTCCATTTTTAGTTCTCCTTTGGTTGTCAATAGCAAATCGTTCTTGATCGTGTTGTTTTGGAAATCCAAAGTGAAAGGCTTGAGGTTTGCGATACGAGCAAATTGGTAAGACTCGCGGCGCTTTTTGTGCGCCGCACGTCCATTCCTCATTCCTAATAAAAAAAGCCTCCGATGAGAATACTCTCATCGGAGGCGCTTTGGCGCGGTACCACTCCGGCTTATCACTCACCATCCGCAGATGATCCAAGAAAAAAGTCCCTGCCCCGAAAGGGCAAGGACGCTTTTGCGTGGTACCACCTTGCATTTATACTCTGCCAAGGGGCGTACCGGAAATCAAAAAGCCCCTGTCCACTCTGGGACAGGGGCGAGATCGCGGTACCACCCTGCATTATACTTTAATGGCTATTCCGTAACGGGGACATCCGTCCGAGCCTACTACCTTCGGCCAAGAAGCTCACGAGTGATAGATCACGGATACGTCGCACCGGTTTTCACCATCCACCGGCTCTCTGAGGCTCCGAACTTCCGATTTCCTCTCGTTCACAGCATGTACTTGTTTGAACTTGATTGCAAGTATAACGGATACACGCAGGTTTGTCAAATGGAAATTTTTTGAGCCTTGCGTTTAAGGTTTTGGATTTAGCGGGTCCAACAGGTGTGGTACGGCGCATAACAATTTGAAAGCAGAGATGAGTGGCTGGGGTTTAGGGATTGGGAGTGACCGGTGACTAGTGACTGGGATTCTTCGCCATCGTCATCCCGAGCGTAGCCGAGGGATCTTTATTGTATTCCTTTTGAAAATCAGCTGCACGCATCAACTTGGATGAAACACCGTATTTCCCTTCTTGTGACACCAGGGAAATACTGATTATAGGCTGGAAGAGATCAGACCTCTGACGTCTGACATCTGACGTCTGACATCTAAAGTCTCAAGCGGGCATCGCCTTATTGATACTCCGCGGCGCTTCCATATTTTTATGCGCCGCACCACCATTTCGCATTTCTCATTTCTAATTTCTCATTCAAGCGAAGCTTTCGCTCGCAATCAAGGAACAGCACGCCCAAATCCCCTAGACCCTTTTATCATTTAGTACCTTGCATTGCAAAGTACCTTGTGATATAGTATTAGCAGATGAAAACCAAGGTCGCCTATGCGATCCGCATTTCCCTAAAGAAAGGAGCGATCATGAACGTCCAACTCAAGAAGGGAGTGATGGAGATCGTCGTGCTCTCCATGCTCCGCCGAAAAGACTTCTACGGTTACGAGCTGGTGACAGAGATTTCCAAATACATCGAAATGTCTGAAGGCACCATTTACCCGCTCCTCAACCGTTTCAAGAAGGATGGACTCGTCGATACCTATCTCGCCGAGTCACACAATGGCCCGCCAAGAAAGTACTACCGCATCACGGATAGCGGGCGCAAAGAATTCAAAGAGTCTGTCAAAGAATGGCAGGAATTTAACAAAGCCGTACAGAAGCTCATGCAAGAAGGAGGCGAGCCTCAATGAACAAAACAGAATTTTTAGACCTTCTCCGCTACTATTTCAGAAATGCGAAGAAGAGCGAGGTGGAAGAAATCCTCGCCGACTACGAAGCCCACTTCGAAGAAGGAAAGAAGCGCGGGCTTACCGAAGAGGCCATCGCGAAGGAGCTCGGAAGTCCGAAGGACATCTATGAGTCCTACGCTTCTGAGGGCGTCGTCGATGAGAAATCCAAAGGCGTGCGCTTCACCGATGACGCGAAGGAAGCCGCGAAGGAAGCAGCGACCACAGCGGCCCGCAAAGCGGGTGAAGCATGGGACGAAGTCAGCCCGAAGCTGCCCGCAGCCGCTGAAAGGGCGGCGCATCTCACCTCGCGCCTGCTCTATGGTGCCAGCCTTCTCCTCGCGCTCATTCTTATCTGCGCGACCCTTCTGGTCCTTGCCCTCATCTCTATCGAGTTCGCCCCGCTCCCCGGCGTCATGCCGCTGCCCGGCCTCCACCTCATGACGAAGCTCTCCATCGGCGTCGCAGGCCTCTCCGCCGCGCTTGCCATCTTCTTCATCGGACGAGAAGGCAGCCGCGCCCTGCAGGATTCCTTTTCCAAAGAAGAGAAAGGCGGTGAAGGAAAATGAAAAAGATCGTCGTCTGCATCGCACTCGCGATCATCTCCATGATGAGCGCCGCTGCCTCCTTCCTCGTCAATGACGCCCCCGCCTACAGAGACTGGGCACAGATGAACCGCCCCAAAATCATGGAAACCTTCGGGAAGGATAAAAAAGATAAGCTGGACAAACCAGGCAAAATGCCCCCGCACGCTGCGCGTCAAAAAAAAGAAGAACAGCGCGCGCCCATGATGGCTCAGTCAGATCCCAAGATGGATGCCAGAGCTCACCATCAGGATGATCACGACCGGACGCCGGCCCTAAGCGCACCGGCTACGCCGCAGGAAGAGGGAAAGCAGTGACTAGTGACTGGTAGCTAGTGGCTAGGGATTAGGGATTAGGAGCAAGCGGTGATTGAAATAGCGCAATTGGTACACTAACCGCTCTGCAAGGAAGATCTCTCGACTTCGCTCGAGATGACGATGCGCGCGAAGCGCTATCAAAACTCCGCGGCGCTTCATTATTTTTTGCGCCGCACCACCATTTCGCATTTCTCATTTCTAATTTCTCATTCAAACGAGACTCTCAAACGGAATCAAATGACGAGCCGTCCCATGGGCTACCCCTGAACCCTGAACCCTGAACCCTGAACCCCCTTCCCTTTCCCTGCGTTTCTATATATACTGAGTACAACAGATTTTTTATGCGGCTTCCTGCCGCCATGAAAGAAAGGATGAATCATCATGAAAAAACTGAATGTACTCCTCACCGCTTCTCTCTTAGGTCTTGCCCTCACAGGCTCCGCCCTCCTCGCTGACACCGCGAGCGCCAAGGACCCGGCGCCGCAGGATACCCAGCAGACGGAGGCCAAGAAGCCCGCCCAGCGCGAGCTGAAAGACTGGGAGAAGAAGTATTACGAACTCCATCCCGATCAGCTGAAGAAGGATGAAGAAAAAGCCCATCCAGAAAAGAAACGTCATACCGATGAGGATGACGTAGAGTGGCATCGCTTGTGATGCCAGGGAATGCGCTGTTTCATGAGTGGCTATCCGCTGAATTCTTGGTGCCATGAATGAGAAATGGTGGAGCGGCACATCAAATAGTATAGCGCCGAAGTTTATAGCTTTCTCGGAAATATTTAAGGAAACTGGCGGCGCTGTATGAATTGCGCGCCGCACAACCATTTCTAATTTCTCATTTCTCATTTCTAATTCTGCATCCAGCAATCCAGCGTATAACAACACCCCTGAAACTTGCGTCTTTCCCCCCCCGAAAGGAGCCCCATTATGACTACCATCAAAAAACGCTTCCTGATCGCAGCCTGCGCGCTTGCCTTCTTATCCGCCGGAGCCTTTGCATGGAATACTGCTTCAGCGGCGGACATCGATACCGAAGGCCGTGACTACCACATCGTTCTCCATGAAGCCGAGCATCCGGGAGATCCCCTCCCGCCGCCGGAATACCGCCATCACAAAAAGCACAAGAGATTCCACGATCACTGGGACAAAGAAGAGCGGGAATTCCACCACAAGCGCCCGCCCTGTGTCAAAGAGGGCGATACCACGTATCGCGACAGAAGAAACGAATGCCGCCCCAAGGAAAGCTATAAGAAACATCACCAAAAATATCATAAGGACTGCCCCTTCGGAAAAGAGAACTAGGGAAACACGGATTCTGCGATTGAATCAACGTTTTCTTAGGGAAACGCACAGCCTCACGGCTGTGCGTTTTTGCGTGGGCAGTTTCTGGCGACTAAGGATTAGGCGTTATAATTATAATTAGGGAAGCGTGGATTCAATCGTTGTCAGATTGAATCCGTGTTTCCCTAGTACAAAGTTTCTTTTACATAGGAACAAATATATAGTACAATGAAAGATAATAAACTAGCTCAAAAAGCAGTACGAAAAACACAGAAGAGGAGTACGACATGAGTTCGAAAAAAGAACCATTGACCATGGAAAGCGTGCAGCAGGACATGCAGTGTCTGCGGAAGGTTTTTTCCATGGTACGTCTTGTCAAGGCTACGCAGCCCAAAGGCAGGGATACTGCAAGCACCCTTGGGCTTTCGCCATGTGACGATGACAGCCGCGAGAGCCCTTGTGAATTCTGCGCCTCAAAGGGCCAAGGGACTGTCTTGACCAAGAAAGGCACGCATCTCCACTTCCAGATCATCGATGGCAAGATGTACCAGATCTTTGTGAAACCGCTCACGATCGAAGGAGTGCCCTACGTTCTGGAAATGCTAAAGCACATCGATAATACGGACCTCTTCCTTGCAGAAGGCTATGACCAGCTGATGTCCTTCAGCCAGCAGCTCTACATCGATGCCCTGACCGGCGCGTACAACCGCCGTTTCTGGGAAGACAAAATGAAGAGCTTCTCCGGCGTTGCCGGTATCGCTCTGATCGACCTCGATGACCTGAAGCTCTACAACGACACCTTCGGCCACAGCGCAGGCGATGCCGCCCTGAAGGCGCTGGTACGGATCACGAAGAAATGCATCCGCCGCACAGACAAGCTCATCCGCTATGGCGGAGATGAATTTCTCCTCATCATGCCGAACGTCTCCTCCTCCATCTTCGGAGAAAAGCTCCGCACCATCAAAGAACACATCCATGAGGCAGAATTCCCCGATTTCCCCGGCCTTACGATCTCTGCCAGCATCGGCGGCACCATGCTCTACAACGGCAGCCTCGAAGAAGTCGTCTCCCGTGCTGACAAGCTCATGTACTATGCCAAGTCCTATAAAAATACCGTGGCCATGGACGAAGAGGTGGAATATGAAAAGGCGCTGCTCGATGCCCCTGCCGCGAAGCCGCAGGTACTCATCATCGATGATTCGGAGCTGAACCGGGATCTCCTGAAAGAAATGCTGTGCGATCGTTACGAGATCCTCGAAGCCGCAGACGGTGAAAAGGGGCTCGCTCTCCTCTATGAGCTCGGCACGAAGATCTCCCTCGTACTTCTCGATGTCGTCATGCCGAAGCTCGGAGGCTTCGATGTACTCGCCGTCATGCAGAAGGAACGCTGGCTCGATGACATCCCCGTCATGATGATCTCCGCCGAAGACTCCCCTGCCTTCATTCAAAAAGCCTATGACATGGGCGCATCCGACTATATCACCCGCCCCTTTAACATGAACGTCGTCCGCCAGCGCTCGGACAATATCACAAAGCTGTATGCCAAGCAGCGCCGTCTTTTGAGCCTGGTGTCAAGCCAGATCCAGGAAAAAGAACGAAATAACCACATCATCATCAGCATCCTTTCCGAAGTCGTCGGTCTCAAAAACGGGGAAAGCCGCAAGCACATCCTGAGTGTCAGCCGCATCACCGAGCTTCTCTTATCACGTGTCATGCAGCGCACCAGCCGCTACCATCTCACCTGGCAGGATGAAGCCCTCATCACGAATGCCGCCGCTCTCCACGACATCGGCAAGATCGGTATCGATGAGAAGATCCTGAACAAGCCCGGCAAGCTGACCAAGGAAGAATTCGAAATCATGAAGACGCACACCCTGATCGGCGCGAAGATGGTCGAACATCTGGAAGCCTTTCGGGAAGAGCCCTTTGTCAAGGTGACTTACGCCATCTGCCGCTGGCATCACGAGCGCTGGGACGGTCGCGGATACCCCGACGGCCTCAAGGGCGATGCCATCCCGATCTCCGCACAGATCGTATCCATCGCTGACGTCTACGATGCCTTGACAAGCAAGCGCGTCTACAAGGACGCCTTCGCTCACGAAAAAGCCATCCGGATGATCCTCGATGGGGAATGCGGCCTCTTCAACCCGCTCCTCCTGGACTGTCTGCTGGACATCAAAGACAGCCTGAAGGAGGAACTAGAGAAAAGCAGCACCGGCCTTGACATCCATCGGAAAATCCCCGACGGAATCATCCGGGATCTGTGACCGGCGATCTCTCTTCCCCCTCTCATCCTTTCCGCGGCGCGCCACGCCACAAATCCATTGAATGTTAAGGAAACGCTGATTAACTCGCAGAGTCGAATTTCATATGGATTTTTATACATAGCTTCGTCATCATCCTCCTTAAATAGCTCGCTATTCGCGTCAGATGATTCCTTGCTCTGTATAAAAATCCAAGAATGAAATCTGACAACGATTGAATCAGCGTTTCCTTAAACCATGTAAGGAGTTTCCTATGAATATCGAAGCATGCTACAACAAAATGGGCGCTGACTACGCCGAAGTGAAGAGCCGTCTCCCAAGCGACGCCTTTATCAAGCGTTTTGCGCTGAAATTCTTAGACGACCCCACCTTCGCGCTGCTCGAAAAGAGCCTCGCTGAGGAAAATGTGGATGAAGCCTTCCGCGCCGCACACACGCTGAAGGGCATCACGCAGAATCTCGGCTTCAGCCAGCTCTCCCCGCTGGCGATCGAGATCACAGAGATCCTCCGCCAAGGTACCATGGACGGCACAGACGCCCTCTTCCCGCAGCTGAAGAAAAAATATGACATGACCGTCGCCTGCATCAAAGAGGTCGACGAATAGGACGCAGCAAAAGCGTTTTGGATCGTGAATGATTCAAAGCGTTTTTTTATTTGCGACTTTCGTGACTGGTGACTGGTGGCTGGGAAACAGCAGACTCTCACATCGTCATTTCGAGCGCATGCGAGAAATCTTTGTCATTCACGGGGAAACGGGTCATGAGAGAAACGCGCAAACGGGAAACCTGTTATCCCAAAGCCTTCGGACATCGCCATGATTTATACTCCGCGGCGCTCGTATGCTGCCGTTTTCGCACACTTGCGAGAACGTGACTGGCGATTTCAAACAATGATTTGCATACCGCCAGTGCCCTATCCGCCCTTCGGGCACCTTCCCCTAGAGGGGAAGGCTATTAAGTTAAGCGGCAGAACGTTCTTGGCTCCCCATCGGGGGAGCTCCCCGAAGGGGTGAGGGGGCTACGTAGCGGTATTGCATGAAAGTGTTGGAATATTGCACTTGTCAACAAAAATTGGACACGAAACTAAAAAAATTAGGCATAAAAA
>JAJWRZ010000193.1:0-3124 GCA_021633965.1 Dialister sp. | reverse complement strand
ATGCATAAAAATTCAAGAGTAAAATCTGACAACGATTTAATCAGTGTTTCCCTAGGCCGCGAACGAAAAAGATTTCTCGCTTACGCTCGAAATGACGATACGAAACCATCTGATGTCTTCCAGTCTTCTAGTCACTAGTCACCAGTCACTAGCTACTAGTCATCCGACATGGCATCCATGATCCCCCACGCAAAAATCCCGCTATCTCTCAAGATAGCGGGATTTTTATGAAACCGTGAACTCTCAATTCGTCGGCTTATCCGTTCCTTCCTGCGGCTTCGCCGGTGTTTTACCGGTGATGCGGTCGAGGAGCTTGCTGCCGGCGGATTTCTTTTCCTTATCCTTCTTCTCTTTTTCTGCCTTGGCTTTGTCTTCTGCTTCCTTCTTCGCCTGCGCCTCACGGGCTTTTGCCATTTCAGCGCGTACAGAATCCGGAATATCGAAAGACTTCGACTTGTACTGTCCGAGAGCCACGCTCATGAAGTCGCGCCAGATGGCTGCCGGGATCGTACCGCCGGTGTAGCCGGCATTGGTCGAGGTATCGTCGCCGATCCAGACTGCGGTGACGAGCTCCGGCGTGTAGCCGACGAACCAGGCATCGTGCTCATCATCGGTGGTCCCTGTCTTACCGGCTGCGGTGCGTCCGATGGCCGCATTGCCGCCGGTGCCTCTGGAAACGACCTCTTCCAAGATGCTCGTCAGGCGGTATACCGCATTTTCACTCACGACCTGCTTGCCGGGAGCGGTCTGCGAATGGTCCTCGAGCACATTGCCATTGCGATCGACGACCTTCAGGATCGCCGTCGGTTCGACGAGCTTGCCGCCATTCGCAAAGACGCTATACGCCTTCGCCATATCGATCAGGGAGACGCCATTGGTCAGGCCGCCGATGGAAGCCGCGAGGTTGTTATCATTCGCCTTGCCGTCCTTCACGAGGGTGGAAATGCCGCAGGCCTCCGCAGTAGCGAGGATCTTCGACATGCCGACCTTGTCTGCGAGGTCAATGGTCGGGATATTCATGGAATGTACGAGCGCTTCTTCGAGCGTCACCTTGCCGCCCGAGGTGCCGCCGTAGTTCTTCGGCGTCCAGCCGCCCGCATAGGTCTTTTTCTCATTGCTGATGGTATCGTAAGGGTTGTACTTGTTTTCAAACGCCGTCAGATACACAAACGGCTTGAAGGCCGAGCCCGGCTGACGGACCATCTGTGTCGCGCGGTTGAACTGGTCTTCGCCACGTCCGCCGACCATGGCTTTGACATGGCCCGTACCTGTCTCGATGGTGACGAGCGCTCCCTGCGGCTGGGTGAGACCCTTGCTGTTCTTATTCCCTTTCGGCAGCTCGGCGGCGAGTGCCTTCTCCGCTTCCTTCTGCATGTCGAGATTCAGCGTAGTGTAGACCTGCAGTCCTTCTTTGTAGATCGCATCCGAGTCATACTTGTCGCTGATGGACTGGATGACATAGTTGATGAAATACTGCGCGGTCCCCGCACCGGATTTTCCTTTGTCCCGCTTGGCCAGATGCACATCGGCCGCTTTCGCCGCCTGTGCGTCCGCTGCGGAAATGTAGCCGTACTTCGCCATCTGATCGAGTACGATGCCCTGACGGTACTTTGCTGCTTCCAGACTGCGGAAAGGCGAGTAATAGTTCGGACTGTTCGGAAGGCCTGCCAGCATCGCACACTGCGAGAGCGAGAGATCCTTCACATCCTTTCCGAAATACACATGCGCCGCGGTCTGGATGCCATAGCAGCCCTGACCGAAATAGATCTGGTTCATGTACATTTCCAGGATCTGCTTCTTGGTGTACTTGCTTTCGATCTCAAAAGCCAGCACCACTTCAAGCAGCTTTCTTTTCAGCGTCTGCTCCTGCGTGAGGAAGGCATTGCGCGCGAGCTGTTGGGTGATGGTCGAACCGCCCTGCCCCGTCGCATTGCCGCTCGTCAGATTCGCAAAGACTGCGCGCAGGATGCCGCGCGGATCGACGCCATGATGCTCATAGAAACGCACATCCTCGGCCGCGACGAATGCATTCTGCAGATTCTGCGGCACCTGAGAGATCGGCACCGGGATGCGGTTCTCTTCCGCATGGACGGTCGTGATGAGCCGTCCCTTGTCATCATAGATGCGCGAGGACGCATTCGGCGTGATGTTTCCTGCCACGTCCGGCAGATGGCTCGAGACAGACACAAAAAATCCGGCCGCCGCGCCCGCAGCTGCGATGAAGCAGATCACGAAGAGAAAGACCAGCACTTTCTTGAAAGTGGATCGCTTCTTCGGTTGCTCCCTGCGAATATCTGAATTCTTCATAGATCGCTCCTGTGATCGAAAATGTAAATCGCGTTCTTCCTATTTCATCCAAAAACGCAATGGGCATACAAGTATCTATATTATAGCACAGGTTGGGAATGAGAAACAGAAACAGGACCGCCCGTGGAGCGTGCCGCTCTTTGCGCATTTCAAAGCCTTTCTTGCACGAGACATGCGAAATGGCGGAGCGGCGCAAATATATATGAGGCGATGCCCGAAGGTCTTATGAGATGACGCGATTCTCGTATCGTTAGCTAAAATGCGGCGCTCGGGTGCTTTCGTTAGCAGTGATTTATGCAAAAATATTTTTCCATCTGCATCAACCGCCTTTCATACCGCTAGTGCCCTATCCGCCCCTTCGGGGCACCTTCCCCTCGAGGGGAAGGCTGACGATACGAGGATACCGTCATCTAACATGCGGCGAAGCCGCCACGAGAGCCTTGAGCCCTAGTTACCAGTCAACACACTCCTCTTTTCTCCCTCCTTCCTTTGGAAGGAGGTGCCCCGAAGGGGCGGAGGTTGGCTCTCGAAGCGGTATTTTCACACGCGGGGATGCTAACCCCGCCTCGCTTCGCTCGTCTGCCCCTTCCAGAGGAAGGTGCGGGAATGATTCTTAATCGGGCATCGCCCTTTATATAAATTGACGCGAAGCGTCGCTCCGACTAAGCCTTCCCCATTGGGGAAGGGGGACCGCGGAGCGGTGGATAGGGTGCTTTCATAAATCGCCTGCTTGAGACGCTCTTTCATGCAATACCGCCACGCAGCCCCCTCATCTCACTTCGTTCGAAATGGCGTCTCACTGGATTTTCGCGTCGCT
>JAJWRZ010000192.1:0-3178 GCA_021633965.1 Dialister sp. | reverse complement strand
CAAGTCCCCCGCGGCAGATTGAACGCGAAAATGAGATGATCGTTATTTCACATCGGCTTTTTTGGCAGCTGCTGGCGAGGGAGCGATAGCAGGCGAGGCGGTATGGAAACGTGCATGCCATCTGCGCTGACGTTTTTCTCGCTCCCTCCGCATTTCTAAGCAGCTATATTCCCACGCCGGCCTTTTTTAAGAACTCCGCTGCCCAGGACGCATCGATCAGGATGTCCTCACGCTCCGTTTCCGCAAAAGCAGGCGAGAGCTGCTGCTTCACCTGCTCGTACATCGCAGCATCGAACGCATACGCGCAGACGATCTTGCCATCCTGATACAGGCAGTAGCCCGTGCGGCCGTCCGCGCCGCGTTCGAACCAGATGGCATCGACCGAGAGACCCGGCTTCTGTTTCTGCAGGAAGGAATGCGCCAGCACCTTCATGATCTCTATGACCCTGTCATCCAGATGAAGGTCAAGCAGCAGCAACTTTTCCAGCAGCACCTGCCGGTTTGCCACCACACGGCGGCTCCAGTCAGCGATGCCTGCCCACGGTACGGATGGATCGCGTCCTGTCATGATGGCGCAGGCTTTCCGGAAATCCTCCTCGTTATCCGCGTAGTAGAGAAGTGCGTGACTTTCCCTTTCCTTATATAAGAAAGAATAAGAATAATGCTCCGCATGACCACAGTGCGGACACGCTCCTACGAATGCCTCGCCTGTCCGCACCTTCTCTGCGATCGAGGCATCCTCTCCGGTATCAAAAGCAGGATGCGTCGTGAATGAAAACAGCTTCTGGCAGGCAGGACAGGTCAATGTCAAAATAGCCATAAAAACTCCTTTGGTTCAGGAAATGCTGACTAGGGAAACACTGATTCAATCGTTGTCAGATTTTACTCTTGAATCTTTATGCATAGCAAGGAATAACCTGACGAGAATAGCGAGCTATTTAAGGAAGGTTATGACGAAGCTATGTATAAAAATTCTTGTAAAATCTGACTCTGTGATTTAATCAGCGTTTCCCTAGCTTCTTACACTCAATACATCCGACAACGGCTTGCGTTCACTGGCCGCCGGAATGACAGCCGGATGGCCGATCGCGATCAGCGCAGACACATCATAATCCTCCGGCAGAGAAAGAATCTCCTTCACTTTATCCTCCTCATAGCGCCCCATGATGAGCGTGCCGAACTTCAGCGCATTCGCTGCCAGACAGAAATGAGCAGCCGCGACGCCCGCATCAAAAGACTGCCAGTGCGTCCCCTTCTTCGTAGAGAACGATCCATCCGGCTCATAGCCCGACAGCCCCTTCACGATGCAGAGCACGATGAGCGCCGGCGCCGCATGGATATTCTCCGTATTCCAGGGGAAATCCACCGTACATTCCTTGGCCAGGCGATCCTTCAGCTCCTGATCCAGCACCGCCACATAGCGGATCGGCTGCGTATTCTCCCAGCACGAAGCCATCTGAGACATCATGACGATATCCTCTATATCTCTTTCCGTGACCGGCTGATCCGTATATTCCCTGATACTTCTTCTGGAAATCAGACATTTGATCGCATCCATAAATGCGCCTCCTCATTTTTTTGAACAGGCAGCAGCGGAGATCGCACGATCTCCTCATCCTGCCTTTAACGCATACACCTACTATATCATAGAAAAGAGAAAAGCAGATAGTAAAAAAGTAGGAGAATTGGATTTCTTGCGGTATAATAAATAAAATGAGAGTTGATAGGAAGCAGATAGGCTTCAAAGAAAGGTGGTAACTTATGCCTAGAAGAGGAAATAACCTGTTAAAGGAAGACAGAAAAGTAGAGCGTATCCTCTGCTTATGGAATATACTGATGCGTGGCCGCGGCGTCACGAGAGAAGAGATTGCCGCCAAGCTCAAGGTCAATGAGAGGACCGTCAGCCGCTACTTCGCAGATATCCGCGGCTGCCTTGCTGCTTTGGAAGAAAGCGACGGCATCCATCGCCGGCTCATTCACAGCCGCGAAGAAGGCGTTTACAAGATGATCAATGAAGGCGGTGAATACCTCACGAGCGGAGAGCTCTTCGCCGTCTGCAAGATCCTCCTTTCGAGCAAAGCCTTCCATAAAGTAGAAATGAAAGCACTTCTTGAGCGCCTTCTGCAAAACCTGGCCTCCTCCGAAGAACGGACAGAGATCGATGAGTACATCAAGAACGAACTCTTCGAATACGCAGAGCCCAATCACAAGAATCCGGACATGGACCTTCTCTGGAAGATCACGCGCGCCATCCACCAGCACCACGTCATTGCATTCGATTATAAAAAAATCAGCGCAGAAACCAGCAGCCCGCACGCCGCCCGTCCGCTCGGCATCCTGTTCTCCGAATTCTATTTCTACGTCGCCGCCCGTCCCGACAGAGGCATCAAGACCGGCGCCACCAGTCCGCTCAAGATCTACCGCTTGGACCGCATGACAAGCGTCATCGACACAGAAAAGACCTTCGAAGAGCCCTATATCGACCGCTTCCGCGAAGGAGAATTCAAGAACCGCGTCCAGTTCATGTACTCGGGGAAAAAGATCCACCTCGAATTCATTTACAAAGGTCTCTCCCTGGAAGCTGTCCTCGACCGGCTGCCCACCGCGAAAGCGAGAAAGCGCGACGATGGCAGCTGGAGCATCAGCGCTGACGTCCTTGGCGAAGGCATCCTCATGTGGCTCCTCTCCCAAGGCGCTAACGTCAACGTCCTCGCCCCGGAAAGCATCCGCCAGGAATGGCTCGATACCGCCAGAAAAATCTGCGAAATGGGGAAGAGTGAACAGTAGAAAGAGAGTTGTTTGTAAGATCCCGCTGAAGCACCAGCTCCGGCGGGATCTTTTTTAGTGGGAGCATATAAAAGAACGTTACGGTATGACACGCCAACTGAGAGGCCTTTGGCGAAGGCGCAGGATAGAGTGCCTCGAAGAGGCACCCCTTCTACGCAGAGACCAGTATGCCAACTGTGCAAAGCGCTGCTCCATATCGTCAACGGAAGCGAAGTCGTAGGATCTTTGCCGCGCTCGTATGCGAGGTAACGAGCAGGCTGAGAAATGAAAGTACGGTATTGCATATGATACGAGTAGCCCCTTGGAGAAGGGGCGCGCCGAAGGCGCAGGATAGATGTGCCTCGAAGAGGCACCCCTTCTACGCAGAGACCAGTATGCCAACTGTGCAAAG
>JAJWRZ010000191.1:0-3185 GCA_021633965.1 Dialister sp. | reverse complement strand
CCTATAATGTAGTCATCGATTTTTAATAGGTCAGGGCAATGGCGTCCATGGGGCAGCCGCTCTGGTGCAGGAGGGAAGAAATGAATCTGTCTATTCAAATTTTTCTGTCATTGGTCTTATCCGTGGTGATAGGACTGATGCTGGGAGAGGGTGCGGCGGCTCCGGTCAAGATGTGGATCGCGCCGATCGGCACCATGTTTATCAATCTCATCAAAATGATGATCGTTCCGGTGGTCTTCTGTTCTCTCATCGTGGGCATGACATCCATGGGGGATATGAAGAAGCTGGGACGCATCGGGGTGAAGACACTCGTCATTTACATGGTGACGACAGCGATCGCGATCGTGATCGGCTTTGCCGTCGCTATGGCGATCGAGCCGGGCATCGGCATGGCTCTGCCGACGGCAGAAGCACCGAAGGTGAAGGAAGCGCCGTCGATTATGCAGGTCTTTGTCGCAATGATCCCGTCGAATCCGATCGCTTCCATGGCGAAGGCGGACATCCTTCCGATCATT
The DNA here is from genome assembly GCA_021633965.1 of Dialister sp. GTDB lineage: Bacteria > Bacillota > Negativicutes > Veillonellales > Dialisteraceae > Dialister. The sequence continues at coordinate 2,670 of JAJWRZ010000191.1, read as the reverse complement.
ATCTTTGCGCTCTTCACCGGGGCCGGTATCATTTCCGTCGGAGGAAAGCGTGCGGAGATCCTGATCTCCTTCTTCGATGCGATGGCTGAGGTATGCTACAAGATCATCGCCATGATCATGCGTCTTGCACCGATCGGCGTTTTCTGCCTGCTGCTTCCGGTCGTCGTCATGAATGGCCCGAAGGTGCTGCTTCCGCTCTTATCTGTCATCCTCTGTATGGCGATCGGCTGCTGCATCCATGCCATCGGCGTATACTCGACGCTTGCCGGTGTCTCTGCACACATGAGCCCGCTCACATTCTTCCGCGGCATGTCGGAAGCTATGGCGATCGGCTTCACCACCTGCTCTTCTGCCGGTACGCTTCCTGTCAATATGAAAAATATCCAGACGAAGCTGGGGGTCAAGAGAGATATCGCTTCTTTCGTCCTTCCGCTGGGCGCGACCATCAATATGGACGGGACGGCTCTTTACATGGGCGTTTGTTCCCTTTTCATCGCGAATGTCTTCGGTATCCCGCTGACCTTTGATCAGATGTTGATGATCGTCCTGACCGGGACACTGGCTTCCATCGGTACCGCAGGCGTACCGGGTGCCGGCCTCATCATGCTGGCGATGGTCCTGCAGTCTGTCGGTCTGCCGCTCGAAGGGCTGGCACTGGTAGCCGGCATCGATCGTGTGCTCGACATGTTCCGTACCTGCCTCAATATCACCGGCGACGCAGCGGTCGCTGTGGCTGTCAATGCGACAGAGAAGGATGCGGAAATGGAATAAGCCGCCAAATGCGGAATGGTGCATCTCATCCGCAGATTTTACGATCAAACGCTTCATATTTCCAAATAACAAGCATAACAACTCTATACTGACTTGGATGATCCATGGGGAAAAAGACCGAGGGCAATGCCCGAGGCTGCCGAAGGAGTAACACTATCAGGCGTTCAGTGAACACGAAACTCCATGGGGACAAATCTCTGGAGATCTCTTCAATGAGAGCCGAAGGGGCATAGGCGGAAACGCTGTAATCTCTCAGGCCAAAGGACAGAGCCGATTTCATGAGGAAAGCTCATGAAGCCGGTTCTGTTTTTATTTTATACAGAACCGGCTTTTTTAGGTTCACAGGCGACCCTTGGGGCGCTCACTCTTTTCAGAGAAAGGGAAAATAGGAGGAAACATGATGACAGATATTTTGAACCAGATCGATGGGCTCGTGTGGGGGCCATGGCTTCTGGTGCTTCTCGTTGGCACCGGGGTACTGCTGACCTGCCGGCTCTCGCTCCTGCAGGTATTGAAACTGCCGCGCGCACTGAAGCTGATCTTCTTTGCCAGAAACAAGGGCGATGGCGACATCGACAGCTTCAAGGCGCTCTGCACGGCACTCGCTGCGACGGTCGGTACGGGAAATATCGTCGGCGTAGCGACGGCGATCAAGCTCGGTGGCCCGGGCGCACTCTTCTGGATGTGGCTTGCCGCTTTCTTCGGCATGGCGACCAAGTATGCGGAAGGCTGCCTTGCGGTCAAGTACAGAGGGGTGGATGACCAGGGCAATATTGCCGGCGGCCCGATGTACTATATCGAAATGGGTCTTGGCAAGAAATGGAAGCCTCTCGCTGTCGCTTTCGCCATCTTCGGCATCATGACGGCCATGCTCGGCAGTGGTACGACCACGCAGATGAATGCGATCACGGCTTCCGTGCAGGCAGGGTTCGGGGTCTCCACCTACATCACCTGCGCCGTCATCACGGTCCTTGTCGCGATCATCACCTTTGGCGGTTTGAAATCGATCTCCAAGACAGCCTCCAAGATCGTTCCGGCGATGGCAGTCGTTTATTTCATCGTCACCGTGATCTTCCTCGGTCTCAATGCGGGTGAACTGCCGCATGCGATCGCTCTCGTCATCGACGGAGCCTTCAATGGTACCGCAGCGGCCGGCGGCTTCGCAGGCGCCGGCGTCATGCTCGTCCTTCGAAGCGGTATCGCCCGCGGCCTGTACTCGAATGAGTCCGGTCTCGGCTCTGCGCCGATCGTAGCGGCGGCAGCAAAGACCAAGTGGCCGGCCGAGCAGGGACTGATCTCCATGACAGGCACCTTCATCGATACCATCATCATCTGCACCATGACCGGCCTCACCATCATCGTGTCCGGCCAGTGGCTGGGAGAGCTCAATGGCGCCGAGCTCACGCAGGCGGCTTTTGCGACGACCTACGGTGCTTTCGCTCCCTTCCTTCTGACGATCTCCTTAACGCTCTTTGCTTTCACCACCATCATCGGATGGAACTACTATGGGGAACGCTGCTGGGAATACCTCTTCGGCACGAAGACCATCCCTGTGTACCGCGTGTGCTACATCGCCGTGCTGGCTTCCGCAGTCTTCCTGAAGCTGGAAGCCATCTGGGCGCTGGCTGATATCGTAAACGGCCTCATGGCCATTCCAAACCTCATCGCCCTTCTCGGGCTTTCGGGCGTCATCGTTTCTGAGACGAAGAAATACTTCGGACATCTCGAGATCCGCGATGCCAGACTCGCGGCGTATAAGGAACGCCGCATCGGGAAAAAGGCAGAAGTATAATGGGGGAAAGATCCCGTCGGAGTCACTCCGGCGGGATTTTGTATTGAGGGGAAGGGTTCAGGGTTCAGGGTTAGCCCCTCGGGGCGGTGCTCCTTTGATTTTGTACG
>JAJWRZ010000190.1:0-3211 GCA_021633965.1 Dialister sp. | reverse complement strand
AGTATGAGAGCCTTATGGGGAATTCAGAAATTCCATTTTTTACTTGCCAGGATATCCGGCGGTTTTATGATGATTTCGCTCATGAGGAGATAAAAAAAGAAAATCCGGAACATGCTTTGGATGGGGTTATTTTCCGAAAAGATCCGGTCGATATTGAGTCGGAAACAGGGAAAATCATTCATCGCGGCTTATCCCCTGAGGCGAAGGTGATAGAGGCTATGGACGCAGCATTGAAGATTTTGCATTCGGACGATTTCCCTCTTCTGGTTCGTTTGGGGTTATTTCATTACTTCTTTGCATATATTCATCCATTTTACGATGGCAATGGGCGGACGGATCGGTTTATTACTTCCTATTTTTTGAAGAAAAATTTTCATTTGCTTTTGGGACTTCGACTGTCGGTATATATTAAGCGTAACAGGAAGGCTTATTATAAGCTATTCGAAGAGGCGGATAGTGAAATCAATCGAGGCGATTTGACGCCTTTTCTTCAGGGATTTTTAAAGATTCTGTTGGGGACGATTGAGGATACGATCGGGGTGTTAAAAAGGAAAAAGGATCAATTGCAGCGATATGAGAAGAAAATCGATGCACTGGGATTTCATGATAAACTCATGGAAGAGATTTATTACATTTTGCTGCAGGCTGCTTTTTTCTATGGCCGAGGGGTCACGATTACTGAATTGGCTGATATGGTGGGGAAGGCACGTAATACGATTCAAAAGCGTTTGGATGCTATGCCTGTCAATCATTTGATCGTCGAGAAAAAAGGAAAAACAAATTTCTATAAGCTGGATCTGTTGATTTTTAAAGAGTCAGGGAATAGACGGTCTGTATGAGAAAATATATGCTTTTGTTCATGACGGCTGTCATTATCGCATTCATCTGGGGTAATTCCCTCCAGGATGCGCCGCACTCTTCGGTGGAGAGCCGGTGGGTGCTGGATCTGGTGCAGTCGGTGTTTTCGATGATTTCGGGGATTTCTCATGTCACGATGTATGAGATACGGAAGGCGGCGCATGTGACGGAGTACATGGCGTTGGGATTCTCGCTATCATTGGTGCTGGTTTCGTTCTGCGGGCGAGGCTTTGCTAAGGATGTGGTGGCGCTGGGGTTTCTCATCGCCTGTATCGATGAGACGCTGCAGCTCTTTTCGCCCGGACGGAGCAGTCAGGTGTCGGATGTGGTGATCGATACGTGTGGGGTGATCCTGGGGCTGGTGATGGTTCTTGCTTTGAGGAGATGGCTTGGGCGGCGGTAAGCGATATGGAAGAGGCCTTGGGGCCGAGGTCACGTTTAAGGAAACGCCGATTCGGCGATTGAATCAGCGTTTCCTTAAATCGGCTTGCACCAAACAACCTGCAACCCAAAACAAACAACAAACAACTAAAACTCTCCCCGCCTGTGCTATAATATGTAAAAGTTGTATTAGCACGAGTGGGAGGATTTTTTTATGTCTATTTCGAAAAAATTGGCAGCGGCGGTGTTGATTTCTCTCATGGGGATGCCGTGGGTGATGGCGGCGGATCAGACGACGGTGAATGTGCCGGTAGACAGTGTGTACTATCAGTACCTGGATAAGCTTTCTGGCATGGGCTATGTGAAGTCTTTGCCAAATGGGGCGAAGCCGTATAGCCGGATGCAGATGGCGCGATGGGTGCTGGAGGCGAAGGAAATGGTGAAGGTGCGTCCGATGGCACCGTATCTGGCGGATCAGCTGGCGGCTTTGGAGGTGTATGCAGCACCGGAGATAGAGGCGCTGTCTGGCGGGGCGTTGACGGATCATGTGAGGTTTCGGAGCGCGTCGGTGGAAATGGCGTATCATCAGGGGGATGCTTTCTCGTATGCGTACCAGCCGAAGACGATGGCAGGGAGTTGGGCACCTTTTTCGGTGAATCAAAATGGGCATAAGTACGGAAGGAATGGCAGTGCCTCCGCGGGTGTCGAGGTGTCTGGCAATGTATCCCCGGAGTTGGCGGTTTCTATCCGCGGACGGGCTGCCTGGGATAAGGATAATGACGGCACGGCATCGCTGGAAGAAGCGTATGTGAAGACGCGTCTCGGGAGTGTGGCGTTCGAGGCGGGTCGTCAGGCGCTTGTCTGGGGGGAAGGTGCGAGCGGGCATTTGCTTCTGGGAAATAGCATGAAGCCCTTGACGACGGTGCAGGCGCATTTGACGAATCCGGTGAAGGTGGGGGGATTCTTCCGCTTTCTGGGAGAAGTGGACCTGCATAGTTTCTATGGTTTCTCAGATCGGGATCGCGGATCGGATGCAGGAAAGCGCGGAGTGAATGATTTCGACGATGCGGGGCTCATCGGGCTGCGGCTCGATGTGACGCCCTCGTCTCATTTCACGTTCGGCGCGTCGCGGATTTCTATGCTGGGCGGTAAGGAAAATGGTCTTTCTGCCTCTGACTGGGGAAATTGGCTGACGGGGAAGAATGCGGATCGTGATGATAAATGGAATGATATTGGCGGGTTTGATTTCCGACTGCGCTATGGGGATTTCCAGATCTATGGAGAGGCGATGGGGGAGGATCAGGCAGGCGGTCTGCCGTCGAAGTGGGCACATCGTGTGGGACTGTACCTGCCGAAAATTTCTACGGATGGATCGTGGGATCTGACGCTTGAGGCGGCGAAGACGACGGATGCATGGTATACACACTGGGCTTACCAGCAGGGCTGGACGTATAGCGGGGATATCATGGGAGATGATATGGGAAATGATGCGCGGAAATATTATGTGCGCGTGAACCATTATCTTTCGGGGGAGCGTTTGCTGGGGCTGTACTATCTCCGTACGGAGCGGGAAAGAAATACGAGGCTCGCGCCAACGGTGGATGAGATCGGGCTCACGGGGCAGCAGAAGCTCTCCGACAATCGCTATCTCACCGGGATGCTCGGGTATGCAGAGGTGAAAGAGAAGACGAAGGATCACCATCTCTTCGCGGCGGCGGTGCTGGAGTGGAAATGGTAAGTGATTGGCTGTTGTTAGTTGTTGGGATTGGACGGCCAGCAGCTAATGGCTAACAGATACATGTTATTCAAAAGGCTCAGTCTGTAGATTGGCAGGCTGAGCTTTTTTGCTGGCTGCTTGCAGTGGCGAGAGTGGGATCGTCTAAGAATTTCTTTCATACTGCTACGTATGAAAATCCAAATCTTAAGCCAATCATATTGTCAACGTTGAATAATACCGAAAGTTGTTATATGA
>JAJWRZ010000189.1:0-3253 GCA_021633965.1 Dialister sp. | reverse complement strand
TGCATCAGTACTTTTGGATCACCGTATGCAGTTGGGCAAACCCGGAGCAATTCCATCCACAGGACATAATCCTCATGATAAAAATCTGAGTTGAAACGATGCGCTTCCATCACTTCTGTCTTGATAAAACTCGTTGAGCAGCTAATAACGCTTGATGCCAGCATTTTATTAAAGTTCGTCTGCTGTGGGACAATAAAGGGTTTCTTAATGGAATTGTTTTGCTCATCAATAAAGTCATAAGAACAATAGACAATATCTGCGCCCTTGTTTGCAAGAGCAAGCTGGCGCTCCAGCTTGTCTTCAGTCCACAAGTCGTCATTATCCAGAAGGGAAATGAACTTCCCCTTGGCCTCCCTAATACCGACATTTCGGGCATAGGCCACGCCAGCATTGTGTTCCAACGCAATGACCTTAATTCTTTTATCGCTCTGCGCCTTTTGCTGGATAAGACTTAATGACCCATCCTTCGAGCAATCATCTACTACCAGCAGCTCAAAATTGGGGTAAGTCTGATTAAGTACGCTGTCGATTGCCTGCTCTACAAAACGATGACCATTATAGTTCGGCATTACAACAGAAATAAGCGGCTGCTTCGTAGTTTCCATCTTCTCTTCCTCTCCGTATATAAATGATTACAGCCCAGACTCATCTCAAAGAGTCTGAGCCGTTTATTCCTTATAAAGCTCTACTAATCGCCATCAGCAGTGTGATCTACACACTGCCGCTATGTCTCTTGTACCGCCACAATGAACGTTGCTATGGCAAATTCATGCTACGGTAGCCGCTATCTTTAGTCCTGATGGCACTATCACTCGCTACAGTAATCCCTGCCTTTATTCCAGGTTCCCCCCCATCCACGCTACGGTAGCTCCCTTGCTTATGCCGGATTCCCCCACACGAATGAGCATCTCTGCGACCATGTGTTTATCACATCTGCCTTGTTATCTCCAAGACCGGGATGAAATCGCAGATGAGGTTATCATCGCCAAGCCCTGAAAATTCTAGGTGAAAGTCACCGTAATCTCGGTACATCCCCTCACGGTGCAATCAGACATAAACCCACGAGCTACCGTCGCATCCATACAAGTGCTTTTTCGGGGCATAAACGCCTCAATTCAACCTCATTTTGCCCTCTCTCACGCCCATGGTCTCAGCATTTTGCACTACTAAATGCAGTATTTCGGCTTCATACAGGGTAATTTGCCGACTTTTTAGCTTGACGCTACTGTAAGATTTATGCCTGACCCCACTCTGGAATTTCTTCCAATTTTTAGCAGTTCGAAATGTACAAAATCATCGATATTTAGTGATTTTTTCCACTCATAGCAGTGGTTTTACCCTCAGAAATTCCCTCCGTGCTCTCCTTCATAAACAGGATCTTCACGGTCGCGAACATGATCTTGAAGTCTTCGAAGAGGCTAGGCTCGGAGATATACATCAGATCCATCAGGAGTTTGTCGTAGGGGGTCGTATTGTACTGGCCATAGACCTGAGCATAGCCGGTGAGTCCGCACTTGGCCTGGAGGCGGAGGTTCCACTCAGGGAATTCTTTTTCGTACTGGGCGGAAATCTCGGGGCGCTCGGGGCGGGGGCCTACGATGGACATGTCGCCTTTCAGGATGTTCAGGAGCTGCGGGAGTTCATCGAGGCGGACAGCGCGGATGAAGCGGCCGATGGGGGTGATGCGGGGATCGTTCTCGCCGGTGGAGAGTCTCGCTACGCCGTCTTTTTCGGCATCCATGCGCATACTGCGGAATTTGTAGACAGGGAATACCTTCCCGTCTTTGGTGAGACGATTCTGCTTGTAAAAGGCGGTGCCGCCGTCTCTTTTGATAAGGAGACCGATGATGAGCATGGGGATGGCGAAGACGATGAGGGCTGCGAGGGAGAGGATGATGTCGATGACGCGCTTCCCGAAGAGGTACTCAGGTGATGGGGAGTATCGACGGACGCGCAGGATCGGCAGGTGAAAAAGGTGGATCTTCTCGGCGCTGCTCATGATGACGTCGCCGACGCGAGGCAGGACGAAGGAGTCGATGCCTCGGGCGACGCAGTATTTCACGATGATATTTCTCTCATGGCTGTGGATGCCGCAGAGGAAGATGGACTCGGCGTCCTGAAGTGCTTCGTCCAAGTTGCTAAGGCATTCTTCGGAGGTGAGGGTGCGGATGACTTCGAAGTGGATGTCCATGCCGTAGCGCTTGATGAGGGGATTCACTTCTCGCCCTTCGCCCAGGATGATGACAGTCTTCTTCGGCGGAAACTGTCGGAAGTACCAGTGGTGCGCGAAGATGCACCAGCCGATGATGAGGATGAACTGGACCAGAAAAGCGAGCCCAAGCGGGATGGGATTCATGAGGTACCGGTTGATGAGGACTGTGATGACGTACATCATGGCGTCTACGAAAAAGACGGCAAGCGCCTGGCTGTAGATGAGATCGGAGATACGGCTGATGGAAATCCGGTAGCCATGGTAGAGGTGCGAGATGAAGTAGTAAAGGATCGCAAAGAGTGCCACCATGATCTCGTTGCCTAAGTCGTAGAACGGAGTGGATATCTCGTCTCCGTAGTAGGCGTACCAGCAGATTCCATATGTTATTGTCAGCAATAGCAAGTCGATCGCATTCAGGATTTCGAGCTGCAGTTTATGGAATACATTTTGATCCATGGGGTTTTGTTACGCTCCTTTGTTTATAAAATATTGTGGATGGGAGGTGATGTATCCCCCCTGTTTTTCAGAAAAGGGACTGACGGGAGTATCCGACATTTCCTTTCATACCGCTACGGTGGGTTGTGCCTCTTCGAGGCACTCTATCCTGCGCCTTTGGCGCGCCCCTTCTTCAAGGACCTACACGCTGGGGGCTGTCTCTCTTTTGCTTTCATACCGCTACGTAAGATATTCTATTCAGTTATCCCGCCAGTCCGTTTACCTGCCATATGCGACTACGTCAGACGCGTTCGCCCTTGGAGAAGGGCGCGGCCAAAGGCCGGGATAGACGAAAGCGCCAGCTTTCGGATTTCTTCGTAGCGGAAGAGGAGAATTGTTGGAAAATCGGTATTCTACAAATAGCGGTGATGTGAGATGACGATTGTCTCACATTCGCTTTCATACCGTTACGGGGGATTGTGCCTCTTCGAGGCACTCTATCCTGCGCCTTCGGCGCGGCCCTTCTCCAAGGGCCTACACGCTTGGGACTATCTCTTTTGCTTTCATACCGCTACGTAAGATATTCTATTCAGTTATCCCGCCAGT
>JAJWRZ010000188.1:0-3269 GCA_021633965.1 Dialister sp. | reverse complement strand
GGTTCAAGGTTCAAGGTTCAGGGTTCAGGTGGCGGCTTCGCCGCCTTTTTTTAGAAGATGGTATTCTCGTATCGCAGCCTTCCCCTCTAGGGGAAGGTGCCCGCAGGGGCGGATAGGGTGACTATGGCATGAAAGACAGCTGGGATAAGGTTTCCCGGTCACTCCTATGAGAGCTGCAAGTCCCCCGCGGCAGATTGAACGCGAAAATGAGATGATCGTTATTTCACGGCTCCTTTTTTCATGTCCACGATTTTTCCAAAAGAAAATCGCGTATATTTCTATGCCGGATGCCATTGCGGCCACGATCAAATTCATCCAAAGAAACTACATATTTGGGATAGTTATCCCGGATCTCTTCCAACACACCGAACTCACGTTCCATCGTCTGCTCACTTGCCAAAAGATATGTCACCTGCACATAGAGTTTTTCTTTTCCGCGCGCCGCGATGAAGTCGATTTCCTTATCACCATACTTACCGACAGTCACTGCATAACCGCGGCGCAGCATTTCCAGACAGACAATATTTTCGAGTACCTGGTCGATGTCCTGCTGATTCCGTCCATACACCGCCTGTCGGATCCCATGATCCACCACGTATAGTTTTTCATTGACAGACAAAGATTTCTTACCGACCAGATCCTCCCGCTTGACTCGATACAGAAGAAAAGCATTCTCACAGGCCTTGACATAGTTCAGGACCGTTTCATACGATGCATTTCGCTTTTCGTTTTTGAAATACTTCGTAAGACTGTTCACGCTGAAAGGATGCCCCACATTGGCCATCAGGTAAAGAATGATGCGCTCTAAAAGATCTACATCACGGATAGCATTTCGCCCGATGACGTCCTTCAGGATGACCGAATGATAGACGTCTCGCAGATATTGAAAAATCGCATCTTCTTCCTTTGGCAGATGAGAAAGAAATGGCATCCCGCCCGTCAGCAGATAGTCCTGAAAGGCCTTCCCTTCGGAGAGGTACAGCCCCTCTTCCTGCTGCATCGCGATAAACTCTGCAAAAGAAAAAGGGTACATTACAAATTCCACATACCTTCCTGCAAGATACGTCGCCAGCTCGCCAGACAGCAGTTTCGCATTCGAGCCCGTCACATAGATATCGCAATCAAAGTCGAGTCTGAGTGAATTGATGCATCGCTGCCAATCCTCTACCTCCTGAATCTCATCGAAGAAAAAATAAAGTTTGCCGTTTTTTCCCCTCGCCCGTCGACTGATTTCTTCATGAAGTGCCAGCGCATTACAATATGTGCGATTCACCAGTTGTTCAAAATTAAAGGAAATCATCTGCTCATCAGAGACCCCCTGCTTTCTGAGTTCTTCCTGAATGAGCGAGAGCATGACAGATTTTCCTGAACGGCGGATGCCCGTCAGCACTTTTATGATCTCTCGTCCGATGAATGGCCGAATGCGCTTCATGTACAACTCTCTTTTTATCATCGTCTCACCTCTTTCTCTCATTATAATCGAATAAAACGATGAAATCCAGAAAAGTTTCGATTATAATCGAAACTTTTCTGGATTTTGGTAAAAAGTTCACTTATACCTGAAACTTTCACTTCATAAATATCCGTCCTTCGCCCCAAGCCTTCCCGACCGCTTCTCCGAGCGGCAGGTACTTGCCATGCACCGCATCAAAGGTGATCGGCACCAGCTTCATCGGATCGATCTTCCCCTCCGTCAATATGGAGTCATCGACGAGAATGTTCACGATATCGCCCACGAAGTGGAAATCTTCGCCCACTTGTGTCACCTTGGATACTTTACACTCAAAAGTGAGTGGGTACTCCGTGATGACAGGCGCTTCCACATGCTCGCTCTTCACGACATGGAAGCCCACATGCCCGATCTTCCCCGCGGCCGCCTTCTCACTCACGCAGCCGAAATAATCCGACTCTGCCATCGTGCCGACAGTCGCCATGCTCACCGTGAAGGCGGAAGCGGCACGGATATTCTCCGTCGTCTGGTGGCGATGATCCAGCATGAAGCCGATCTGGTTCGTATCATAGATCCCTCCCCACGCCGCCACCATGGCATCTGCGTGACCTTCCTTGTCATAGGACGCGATCACCAGCACGGGCTGCGGGTAAAGAATGGATTGAGGCTTACAACTCGTTTTCATAGCGTCTCCTTTTACATAGTACCCAAAAAGAAAAGAGGCTCTGCTCACTTCTCCACTTTGTTTTTCAGATCCTTTGCAAAGCGGTCGACGATGCGCTGATACATCCCCTTCGGATCGTTCTCCGCATTGCGCGTGCGGTCATCCTCGCTCGAAGCGATAAGCTCACCGCTCAGGGCATCATACCATTCGAAGGTCATCGTCACCACAGCATATGGGATCTCCCGGGCAGGCACATAGTCGGGGTAGGTTTCTGTGCGGTAGAAATCATGCCAGTTTCCATCCTTGTCCTGATAGGAATCCCGCACCTGAACAGATCTCCACTCCACATGCGCCGGCTCGATGTAGCTTTTCACCTGCCAGCGGGTGAGCCTGGGCAGGATGTATACCTGTGCATTCGCACTCTTCGCCGCTTCGAAGAGATCATCCGCCTCTTCCGTCCCGCTCTCGGCCGACGCTTTCTGTACACGGGAGCCGGAAAGTCTCTTCGAAGCCGTTGGTGCTTCTATGGTAAGCATCACATCCCTGGGAATTTTTGCCTTGTTCATGCGGCTGGCAAATGTCGTTTCCAAGCTCTTCTGTCTCGCACTGCTCAAGGCGACATCACTCATATCGACGCGCCCCACATAAATGCGACTGATCTTCGAAAAATCATAGCTCGGATCCTGCCAGCTCGTGTAGTCCGCATGGACGGGAGTAGCGCAGAAAGCGGCAGCGCAGACCGTCGCGGTGAATAACAGTTTATAGTTCATACGATCACCTCCGGGGTAATAGAGTGTGTGGTTTGCGGTTTAAGGTGTAAGAGCTTCTCCGTTCGTCATCCCCAGGGAAACCACTTCCATGGGGCAGCTGAAAAGCAAAGCAATAAGGCATCGGTTACCGATACGCGCATCGCTACAGATCAACGCAATGCAAGAGAGATTTCTCGACTTCGCTCGAAATGACGATACGAGAGAAATGCTTGATTCAAGTATCCCGACGAATTCTACGAAAAGGGAGCATTTTCTGATTCCTAATCCCTAGCCACTAGCCACCAGTCACTACCCCCCCTCTCCTTGCCCCATTATATCACAGCGCGCGGACACGCAAAAAGGCGATGTGAAATAACGATCATCTCATTTTCGCGTTCCATCTGCC
>JAJWRZ010000187.1:0-3283 GCA_021633965.1 Dialister sp. | reverse complement strand
GAGTAAAATCTGACAACGATTGAATCAGTGTTTCCCTAAGGTAACGCTGATTTATTTTTGGTGGAACGTATCATTTATTTTCCTAAAGGAGGCGCTATGGCAGAAATATCGGCTGATTTCCGTCCGGTAAAGATGGAAGAAATTGATGAAATCGCACGAAGACTTCATTGGAAAATCATGCAGGATGAAGAAAAACCATTTTTCTATCACTTTGTATACACCGGCGATGATCTTCCTCCGACGAAGGAGGGGAAAGACTGGTCTTTCCTCGTGCTGAATGAGAAGGGGACGGCAAGCCTCATGCTCGAGCGTATCCAGTGTACGGCAGCTATTTATGAGTGTGAACGTGTGATGACCCAAAGCGGGCTTAGAGAGAATGCGTTTGTCATGCGGAGCTTTATGAATAAAGTCAAAATCCTTGATAAGACGCTGAGGAAAGAGCTTCACAGCTATGCGCCGGAGATCGTACTACGGAGGAAATGATCGCTGGTATCTTGGGAAACGCTGCTTCAATCGCAGAGTCAGCTTCTATAAGAATTTTTATACATGGCTTCGTCATAGCCTTCCTTACATAGCTTACTGTTCGCGTCAGATGATTCCTCGCTCTGTATAAAAATCCAAGAATGAAATCTGACAACGATTTAATCCGTGTTTCCCTTGGTGTAATTGATGAAGGAGAATACCTATGCATTTTGCCAATCCGAAAGCGTTCACCAGACCGCTTCGCAAACTGTTAAAAGCCTATCTGCTGTCTGTGACGGCGGGGGATATCATGCTCGGAGAGGTCGCAGACCACCTTTGCGTGAATGATCTCGACCGCGACCTCTCGGAAAAAGAGCGGATCCGTGCGGCGGCTGATATCGGATTCACTGACACGGTGGATGATGCGATCGAGAACATCTGGGAGGATCCGGAAGGCCTTGTCCCATACTCAGCGCTTTGCGATTTCTATGATCCGGAAGGCCTATGGAAAGCGCTGATGAAGGAAATCGAGGAACACATCCACGTCTATGATGCCTCTTTGGTGACGAAGAATCCTTACTACATCCATGTTCATGCACCGGAAGCGAAGTCGGGGGCGATCGAGCTGGGAACGACCGACTATCTTGGCGGGGAATTTTTCCAGACCTATCATCAGAGCTATTCGGAGAGGCAGCCTTTTGGCTATGCGGATATCGGTTTCTTTGATGAGCGCGTCGCTTTTCCTGTCATCAGAGAAAACGGCCATGTGTGGATGAGTGTCGTCATGAGTGAGATCGAGTCGATGGAAGAGCCGCTGGCGCGTGCCCACGGAAAGGTCATCACCTATGGCCTTGGCCTGGGCTACTATGCCTTCATGGCGGCAGAAAAGAAAGAGGTGGAGTCTGTCACGGTGGTGGAGATGAATCCCCACGTGATCTCTCTCTTCAAGACACACCTTCTGCCGCAGTTTTCACATAAGGAAAAGATCCATATCATCGAAGCGGATGCGATGGATTTTATTCGGCAGCAGAAGGATGGGGCCTATGATGTCGCCTTCGCCGATTTCTGGGGAGGGGTCAGCGACGGTCTTTCGCTGTATATGCAGTTTATGCCGCTTACGGAGCGCTTCAAAAAGACACTCCATGAATTCTGGATCGAAAGCTGCTTTTTGGAGTACCATTTCCGCCCTGTCATGCTGAAAGTGCTCTTGGAAATGGGACTTTCCTATCCGCTGGTCTTGCCGGAAACGGGAAAATCGGAGCGGAAGATCCAGAAGGCATTTGCACGTTTTTTGAAACAGTGGGACTATACGATCGAGACAGAAGAGGACCTCGCCTGCCTGCTGACCAATGACTGCCTCATTCACCTCATGCATCAGTTTGCGATGGAGTATAGCAGGAGTGAGTGACTGGTGACTAGGGACTAGGGATTAGGAACAAGCAGTGATCGAAATAACGCAATTGGTATGTCGACCGTTCTGCAAGGAAGATCTCTCGGCTACGCCCCTCTGACGACGGCGCGAAGCGCTATCAAAACTTTGCGGCGCTTTTGATTTTTATGCGCCGCACCTTCACCGCTGAACCCGTAGAACCTACAGAACCCGCTGAACCTCTTTCGTACGCAATCAAAGGGCGACCCGCCCCAGGGGCTAACCCTGAACGTGGTAACTATAATGATTAGAATTTCCTAAAAACGAAAAAGTGTATACTACATGATTTCTATAAGTGTGATACAATAACGATAACTGTGAAAGAGAAAGTATACTATTGTGGAGGCATACAATGAACAGACAACTTTCAATGGAATTTGTAAGAATCACAGAACAGGCTGCACTTCTGGCTGGTCGTTTGATGGGCACAGGCGATAAGGAAGGCGCTGATCAGGCTGCGGTAGACGGCATGCACCAGCAGTTTGCCAAGACCCCGGTCTCCGGTACTGTCGTCATCGGTGAAGGTGAGATCGATGAAGCACCGATGCTGTATATCGGCGAGAAAGTCGGTCAGGGCGGAGAAGAAGTCGACATCGCTGTCGACCCGGTCGAAGGTACGAACCTGGTAGCGAAGGGCAAAGATGGCGCGATCGCGGTCCTTGCCATTGCACCGAAAGGCTGCCTGCTCCACGCACCGGATATGTATATGCAGAAGATCTGCGTCGGTCCGAGAGCGAAGGGCTGCATCGATATCAATGCATCTGTCACTGAAAACCTGACCCGCGTGGCGAAAGCGATGGATCGTGAAATCTCTGATCTCACCATTGTTGTCCTTGATCGTGAAAGACATGAAGGCATCATCCGCGAAGCCAGAGAAGCCGGCGCGCGCATCCGCCTCATCACCGATGGGGATGTCGTACCGTCCATCGACTGCGGCATTCAGGGCAGCGGTATTCATATGGTCCTCGGCTCCGGCGGTGCGCCGGAAGGCGTCCTTGCCGCTGTCGGTCTGAAATGTCTCGGCGGTGATATGCAGGCGAAGCTGCTCCCGCACACGGAAGAAGAAGTTCGCCGTCTGCATGCTATGGGCATCACCGATCCGAACAAGGTCCTGACCTTAGATGACCTTGTCAAAGGCGATGACTGCATCTTCTCGGAAACGGCAATCACCGACTGTGCGATGCTGAAAGGCGTCCGCTACTTTGGCGGCGGTGCCAGAACCAGCACGCTGGTCCTCCGCTACAAGACCGGTACGGTCCGTTTCGTAGATACCATTCACCGCTTCGGTGAACCGGATAAGAAACCGGCTGTCAGACTTTGGTAATACGGCTCTGTTTGAAAGGGGCTGTGAAGAAATGAATCCTCATTTCTTCACAGCCCCTTTTTACTTTG
>JAJWRZ010000186.1:0-3293 GCA_021633965.1 Dialister sp. | reverse complement strand
CATATATATTCGCGGCGAAGCCGCCACCTTCATTCCTAATTCCTAATTCCTCATTTCTCATTATTCCTAATTCCTCGCTCGAGCAAAACTTTCATTCAGGGTCAAGGGGCAGCACGCCCCATGGGCCAGCCCTTCCCCTAGCCCCTCATGGTATAATGAAAAGGAATCTATGATTCAAAAAGATCGGCATTTATGATACAATAATTAATATAGAATTAGGAGGAAACATGGGCTTATTAGATGATACGCTGGATCGGATCCAGCCGCTCAGCCAGGAAGCCATGGAAGAGGCCGGGAAGCGCTGGCATGATTTGTACCTCGGTATGGGAAACCTTGGCAAGATGGAGGACATGGTGACACGCTACATCGGTGTCACCGGCGATGCCATGCCGGATGTCCCGAAGGGGTGTATGGTGATCGCATGCAGCGACCACGGGGTATACAAAGAGGGCGTGTCTGCCTACCCGCAGGAGACGACGGTCGGCATGACGAAGGCCTATGTGGTCGCGAAGGGCGCCTCCTGCAATGCGATGGCGTACTATGCGGGCATGGACATGGTGGTGGTC
Organism: Dialister sp.; assembly: GCA_021633965.1. GTDB lineage: Bacteria > Bacillota > Negativicutes > Veillonellales > Dialisteraceae > Dialister. Next base: position 2,727 of record JAJWRZ010000186.1, on the reverse strand, counting down.
GATGTGGGCATCCATCATGATATGACAGGAGTCCCGGGACTCTTGGATCGCAAGATCGCCTGGGGGACGAAGAACATCGCGGAAGGACCGGCGATGACGCGTGAGCAGGCGATCCGCTCCATCGAGATCGGCATCGAGATCGCAGAAGAAAATGTAAGAAAGGGATACAAGGTCTTTTCGATCGGGGAAATGGGGATCTCTAATACCACCTCATCGGCCTGCATTCTGGGGACCTTCAATCACTGGAATGCCATCGAAGTCACGGGGCGCGGGACAAATATTTCTGACGAACGTCTCGTCCATAAGGTAGAAGTCGTGCAGAAGGCGATGGATGTGAACCATCCGGATCCCAAGGACGGGCTCGATGTGCTTGCCAAAGTCGGCGGATTTGAATTCGGATGCCTCACGGGTGTCATCCTCGGGGCGGCCGCGCATCAGGCGATGACCATCATCGATGGATTCAATACGACAGCGAGCGCCTTCATCGCGAAGGCCCTCTCGCCGCAGGTGTCAGACTATCTCATGGCCTCGCACCTCTCGCTTGAGCAGGCGCACAAAAAGTCGCTGGCTGCGCTGGGACTTTCCGAATATATTGATCTGGATTTCCGCCTGGGTGAATCCATCGGTGCGGGCATTCAGAAGAAAATGCTGGATATGGCGATCTCCGTCTATCGGGAATGTGTCACCAAAGAAGAAGCGGGGGTGGAAGCATGAGCGAGATCCCGAAACTGAATCAGGAGATCATGGAGGCTTGCCAGCTCTATGTGGATAATCTCATCAAGCCGATCCATTCGCTGGGAAAGCTGGAGGATATGGCTGTCCGTATGGCCGGCATTTTAGGCGAAGTGAAGCCGACATACATCAATAAGGCGGTCGTCATTTTCGGCGGGGATACGGACGTCGATGGCGAGAACAAGACGAAGGGGCAGCTCTCGCACGCAGAGATGAAGCTGGTCGCGCAGGGCGCGGGACCGGTGAATGTCCTCGCGCGGCAGATGGAGATGCCGGTCTACCTTGTCGATGTCGGCCTTGAAAAGGATACCTCCGATATCGAAGGCATATTGGCAAAGAAGGTGATCCATGGTACGCATCAGGGGCATCCCGCCATGGATGATGATGTCGTCGCGGCGGCGATCTCTCTGGGCATGTCGGTCGGGAAAGCCCTTGCGGGAGAGGGCATCCAGGCCGTCGGCCTCGGCAATATCGGAGAGCGCTCCATGCTGTCGGCACTCGCGGTGACGGCAGCCGTCATGAAGGAGGATCTCAAGAAGGCATCGGCGAGAAGCGGCTTCTCTATCCAGCTTTCCGATGTCGGCGACTTCGCCAAGGATCCCGTCGGTACGCTCGCCATGATCGGCTCGGCAGAGATCGCAGCCCTCTTCGGCCTTACCGTAGAAGCGGCGCGCCGCGGCATCATGGTCGTCTTTGATAATGCTGTCACAGGTGCTGCCGTGCTTGCCGCACAAGCCGTGTATCCTGAGATCAAAAACTATATTTTCCCATCTGTCTATTATGAAGAACCGGTTCATCAGATGCAGATGCAGAAGATGGGCATGAAGTCATTCCTGCACTATGATTTTACAGAAGCGGAAGGCTACGGCTCAGCCCTCGGGCTCTCGCTTCTGGACGCAGCGATCGATATGCTGAACCAGATGAAGACCTTCGGCAGCGCTGACGTAGCCGTCGCAGAGGATGGTCCGGGCAAGGGTCGTCAAAGAGAGGACGTGAAGTGATGAAAGCACTTTTTGTACGCTGTTATGGGAAGCTGACCGCAGATATGATGATCGGCGGGCTTATCGATATGGGGGTGCCGCCGGTCTATCTGAGATCGAAGCTGGAGGATGCCGGCCTTTCTGCCCCATTCATCGAAAAACCGAATCCGAAAGCACAGATCTCCGCCCACTATTTCCATATCCCGGAGACAGGCGAAAAGCCGATGCTCCTGAAGGAGCGGGATATTTTCAAGCTGTGGCGGGATATCTGCGAGAAAGGCGCTCCGGACTGGGAAGACACCGGCTGGAAGGTCTTCTCTGCTTTGACCAGCGGCGCATCAGATGCCATCGATGAGATCGCAGGAAATATCATCGACCTGCGCCGCATCGGCGTCAGTGAAGAGAATCTGATCTCGCTCTACCTCTTCCTGGCCTGCCTCGACTATCTGGAGGTAGAGAGCCTCTTCGTCGTGCCTTTTTCTATAAAAGAAGGGAGATCGGAACGCGCCAGAGCGACTCTCCACATTCTGACCGATGCCGGCTCCACGGTGGGAAAGCCCATCGACGCAGAGGACATTCATCCATTCGCAGCAGCCATGCTCGAAGGGCTGGCGGCCAAATTCATGCCCATGGACGGCCGCTTTCTGGCAGACAAGACTGCCTATGGCAGCGCCAGTGCCGAGAAGCCGACCGGCGAGAGCACCGTCGCCGAGTATCTGGGCTACTTCCAGGACCGCGGCGACTCCATCTTCAGCCGTCATCTCAAGGTCTTCGGCATGGCTGGGGATCTGATATAAGAGATAAAAAAGGGACTGTGAAGAAGTGAATCCTCATTTCTTCACAGTCCCTTTTTACTTTGCGTTCATTTGGTTCAGGGTTCAAGGCTCTCGTGGCGGCTTCGCCGCCTTTTTTTTAGAAGATGGTATTCTCGTATCGCAGCCTTCCCCTCTAGGCAATGCCATTAAGTTAAGGAAATCGTTAGCTACGTAACGTCTTGCTTCCCCCTTCGGGGGAA
>JAJWRZ010000016.1:20646-22142 GCA_021633965.1 Dialister sp. | reverse complement strand
TTACTTGATATACGAACGGGGAAAGTGGGCGTGTTTAGTATGAATGATGGAACTCCTGTAGTGCCGATGGAATATGATAGTGTCACTTTTTGCGGTGGAGCACGTTTATTGATTGAACGACAAGATGTAGCTATTTTGGTTGATCAAACAACGGGTAGTGTACTTTCTGAACTTCCTAGAGGTAATCAATCTTACTTGCCACCATCTATGGGACAAATTTCTACATTTCTTGGTGGAATTCACTTTGGCCTAGAAGAGGTATCGTGGTTAAATACTTTTTATGACTATGACAAGGGCGATTTTGTGAATACAGAAAAATTACAAATTATCGATAAAAATGGTAAAGTGAGGGCAATTATTGATGATATAAATGTAGATTCTATTGTTCAAACTATAGCAATAGGTGGATTTAAAAATGGATTTGCACCTATTAAGAAAAATGGTAAATGGGGAATTATCGATAGCTATGGTCATTGGATTATTCCGCCTATTTATAAAGGGATACAAATGGCGTGATAAATAGGATATAGGTAAAAAAGGAGGAATTTTAATGAATAAGTGGTTAGCTTATGGCATGGCTATGGCTGCTATGTTGGTTATACCTTTATTGGAAAGTCCGGTAGATGCATTTATGTATCATGGACAAGAACGGGAAATAACAGATGAAGTCACTGTACAAACTGGTGACTGTTTCTTTATGAAGGTGCCTAAGGTTCTATATGAGACGTCCAATCATGATGTTTGTGAATTGCTATTGAGTAGTGATACAGAACCAACTAAGATTTTATTTACAAAACCGGGTGAAGCAGTCATTACTTGCACGGTGTTCAATGAAGATGGCTCGTTGACACAACATCATGTACTTATTCATGTGATAGAAAGTGGAGAAACGTCTGTTACGGGACAGGACGAAATAGGAAATACGGAATATCCGAATATTATCCCCAAAGGTTTTTATAATGGGAAAATTGGTGGTACTGATCCAGGTTATGTGGATGGACTGGTTCCGCTTTCAGAACTTGCCAATTATGAGCAGCTTCATTGGAATTTGAGTGATGAACAACTTTCTGAATGTTATGAGGCCGCAAAACCTTTTGTGGCAACTTTAGTGGGCCTTCCGCAGGAAGAGCAGATGAAACGGATTGCCCAGGAACTTCGAGATTTCTTTGATAATCGCATGGAGTATTCGGATACAGCACCTCATTTCCTAGATGCCTATGGCTTTTTCATCAGTAAAAAGGCGTCTTGTCAGGGGGCCACTTGTGCCGTGGGTCTGTGTCTAAATATGCTAGGTATTGACTATGAGCATGTGAATCATAATAAGTGGACCCATCAGTGGTGTCGGGTTCCTTATAATGGAACATACTGGATTGTCGATTCTTATGGTTTGTATTGTGGGCCTGAAGCAGCTCCATATAAACATCCGATGGACGATTTGGAAAATGACTCCTGAATGGCAATGAAAAAGTGAGCTACTTGGCCGTGAATTTTTGAAC
>JAJWRZ010000016.1:15385-20636 GCA_021633965.1 Dialister sp. | reverse complement strand
GTGTGCTTTTTTCAATCCCTGGGGCCTCGTTGTAGGATGTGCTATACTTTTCCTATCGTATGAAATGGAATATACTGCAGGTTTAAGGTTTATGTTCCGAGTCCATCATCCACAAATGATAGATTTTGAAAACGTCATTGGTTTAAGGGAATCTCTAAAAACACCCTTACAAATTCCCCATATTCGCAATATTGAATTTTTTCAAGAGTCTGTGTATAAATATTCTCATCATTGACCTCAATTCTTGTCAAAATGCTAAAAAACTCCCAATTTTAGGGGATTTTTCTTGCTTTTGGGCATGCTAAATCAAGCAGCCGCATGTCGCGTGCTGCACAAAAACTCATATCGGCATAAATTGTATACCAAATTCGTTAAGCCGCTATTAAAGCAAGCTCTAGCAAATCCAATACATCTCAGGGTAATGCCGTGCATGCTATTGGTCATAAATCCAAATACATGCTCAATTCTTACACGAGTACTGGATTTGATACGATTGGATGCTTTCTGCTCGTCTGTGAGGGGGGCTTATAGCCCTTTTCATGAATCTGGCAATCTAAACTAGCAGGTAACTTATCTTGAACTGGCTTGCCAGAATACGCACTATCTGCATAAAGAACTCTATCCTTTTCATCAATGAGATTTGGAAGGGGCTGGCTGTCATGAACATTGGCCGGTGTTGTTATAGTACCTGTAATCATTTTGCTCTCAGCGTCAATTTTTACATGATTTTTATAGCCATAATGGGTTTCATTATTTTTCTTGGTCCAACGAGCTTCTGTGTCTTTTTGAGCTAACTTGTTTTTATTCTTTGGGTCTTTCCATTCTTCTGGTATTTCACCATTTTTTATCTTGGCATTATCTTCGCGACTGTTACGTTGTCTAGGCGCGTCTACAAAAGTAGCATCTACGATGGTTCCTGTGTGGGGAATGATCCCCTGGTCTTCGAGCATCTGTCCAAAAAGATGGAAGCATTCATCAATAGCCTTTGCTTTTACCAGTTGTTCTCTAAAATGCCAGATTGTTTTAGCATCAGGAACAGTATCACCGAGGGAAAGGCCTAAAAAGCGTCCAAAGCTCATTCTATCATTAATCTGGTATTCGGTCTGGTCGTCACTCAGATTATAGAAGCGCTGCAAAACAAGTATTTTGAACATCAGAATGATGTCATAAGGAGGTCTACCACCATTGGGATTAACAGTGCGATTTAGGGCAGTAGAAAGCGTGGGACGGAACATCTCCCAAGGAATAACCTTATCCAAGCGTTCCAATGGATCACCTAATCTAGTTAGCAACCCCCATTTCAAATGGGGGTTTATTTGGAACCCCTCCGGGGTTTTGTACTGACACCTGCCTATGGCAGGTCTAGCAAACTGTCTTTGTACTTACAACCGCCTATGGCTGCTCTTTCGCTTATTCGTCTTACTTACTTCTCGAACTTGTCGCTTTCTTCTTGCTCTGAGATGTAACGCTTGATAACTTCTTCGTTGATATTCCCGACGGTTTCTACATAATAGCCTCGTGCCCAGAGATGCCGTTCTCCCCATCTGGCTTTTATCTCGGGATGTCGGTCGTATATCATTAACGCACTTTTCCCTTTGATATAGGCTACTACGTTTGATATATTCAACTTCGGCGGTATCCCGAGATACAGATGCACATGATCCACGCATGCGGCTCCCTTGATCAGTTCCACTGTCTTCATCTCGCACAATTTTCGGATGATTTCAACCAAATCTTTCCTCATTTGCCCGTAGAATACTTTCTTGCGATATTTGGGAATGAATACGATATGTGCAATTCCATTTGGTATGAGCTATACTATTGTTGTCCATTTGGACTCCTCCTTTGTTAGCTAAAGGGTTTGCTAGACCCTCTTTATTCTAACACTGGAGGATTTTTTATACTCTAGGCAAAGCTACGGCTCCACCGGGTCCCCCATCTCAGATGGGGCTTAATATACGAATACAGTTAATTTATCCAAGCATGCTGCTTTTTCAAAAAGTACAAATCCCATAGCTAAACCTCCTTAGTTTTGTATATTTATTATAAATGATTCAGGGCTACTTGAAAACTTGAGGTTTTTAGAGATGCCCTTAATAACATTACCCGCATGGGGGGAGCGGCGCTCGGGTGCTTTTATAAATCGTCGACTTGAGATGCATTTTTCCACTCTCTTTCATCCCGCTTGTGCCCTATCCGCCCCTTCGGGCACCTTCCCCTCGAGGGGAAGGCTGACGATACGAGAGAAACTTACTATCAAGAAACCTTCGGGCATCGCCATGATTTATACTCCGCGGCGCTTCCATATTTTATGCGCCGCACCACCAACCTGAACCCGCCAACCTGAACCATGAACCCAATACAAAAACGAGCCCCTCGAAATGAGAGGCTCGTTTTTAAATGCAAAACTCCTATTTCACGACTTCATATGCTTCCTTGTCATTCGGTGCGCCGAAGGCAAGAGACGGGCTATCCTTCTCCGTTTCTTCCTCCTTCTCCCGTCCATCACGGCCAAGCGTGCGGTCCTCATAGAGGCTCGCATTCATGACGCTTTCCGCCGTCATCGGGAAACGCTCGCCGTTCACGGTGAGGCCGTCCTTGACGCTCGTCATGATATGGTCGGTCGCAATATCATAGCCGCTGAGCGAAAGATTTCCGAAATGCTCTGCCTGGCTGCTGCCCGGATTCTTCTGGATCGTCACGCGGATCTTGTCCGTCGCAAGGACACTGTTTCCGCCGATCGCGGTATTCGTGAGGCCAAGCGGTTCTTTGCCTGTGAGATGCAGATGCTCGACCGCGCTGTCCTTCACAAGGGTGCCGCCTTCCGCTGTGGAGTGAATGCCTGCGTAGTGCGCCTGGCTCTGTCCGTCCTTGCCATGGATGGTGACGTTCTGCGCGCCCGCGCCTGTGAGATCATCGATGCCGATGTTGTCCGCAGAAATCGTGAGATCTGCTGCGCTGCCTTCGCCATTGGTCAGCGTGTCGATTTCCACTTTCTTTGCCGAGAGTGCGACCTTCCCGCTCTTGGACGAGAGCTGCGCGCTGCCCTTCTGGCTGACGTCGAAGTCATGGCCTTCCTTCTCGCCCGTGACGAGGCTGCCTGCCGAACCGCTGCCGGTCGTCGTTCCCGCCGGCGTGTTCGTATCGACTCCGTCCAGTTTCGCAACTGGCGAACGATCCGTGATGCGGATGTCTTTACCCGCCTTCATCTCGATCGTATCTGCAGAAATCTTCGCGTTTTCACCTTCCGCGAGGATGCTGCCGCCCGCCTCAGCATTGAGATGTCCGCCTGCGGCTGCGTCGTGGATCTTCATATCGCCATCCGCCCGGATCGTCGCATCGCCCTTAGCACGCAGCGTCTTGAGAGCGAGCTGACCTTTCGCGTTGACGTCCACATTTCCTTCTTCGGACGCGAATTCGCTGCCAGAGAGGGATGCGCCTTTGCTGTCCGTGTAGGTGAGGTCGTTCTTCGCGGTGTACGCGCCGCCGGTCATGCTGCCGTCATTGATGATGGTCATATCTCCATCTTTTGCGCGGTAGTCCCCGTCACTCATCGTGCCCGCGTTGGTGATGTCCGCCGTGTTGCCGGTGAAGGTACCGCCGGAAATCTTCCCGCCATTCGCGGTGTGGACGCGGAGGGCGTTGCTCGCGTGGTAGTTGCCATCGGAGATATTTCCGCGGCTGGTGATGGTGAGATCTTCAGATTCGATGGCAATCTCACCCGATGCGGCTTTGCCAAAGAGGGTGATGTCAGCATTACCCGCCGCCTTCGCCGTGATGGTGCCCGGCGTTTCGGTGCCGCCTTCGGCTTTCTTGCCCGTCACTTTCATGCCGAGGGATTTCTTTTCGCCGTCGCCACGGATATCCTTGGCGTTTTCGATGATGATATGTTCCCCTTCGACATTCGTGTACGTGGTGCCGGTTTCATCGCCGCTCGTATCATGGCCGTCTTCGGCGAGAAGGCTGTGCCCACCGAGGTTGAGCTTGACGTCGCCTTCGGAGGCATAGACGGTATTGATGACGAGGTCGCCGTCACTCTTCTTGAGGTCGACACCGTCTTTCGCACGGGCAGTGAGGACGCCTGTGCCTTTGAGCTCGACACCCTGGATCGCGCCTTCGCCGGACTCTAGCACGACCTGCTGATCGGAAGTCAGTGTGACGCCAGTGACATTGCCCGATGCCTTGAGACGGATTTCATCCCCGGCCGAGAGCGTGCTGTCCTGTGCGATACTGCCTTCGGTAACAAGGTAGATTGCCCCCTTGTCTGCGGTCGCCTGGAGCTTTCCTTTCGCTTCCGCATCGATCGCACGGATAGAAGACACGGTGACTTGATTTCCTTGTACAGCGAAATCTCCACGCTCTGCGGCGGAGAGTGCCAAAAGCTGATCGCGGGTGAGCTTCGTCATATCAGAGAGGTCGATAGTCATACCCTCCTTCTTCTGTCCGATGCTGCCCGCTGTCTCGCCCGCAGTCAAAGTAACCGCCTTGCCAGAGACGTGCGGTGTGCCTTTCAGCATGGTATTCGTATCGGTGATGCCTTCCTTGATGCCACCGGGGGCAAAGGTGATCAGGAGTTCCTTTGCGGATTTCGCGGAGCCGACAAGGGCTTCTGCTTTTTCATCCTGCGTGAGGAAATCGTCTCCCTTGAGACCATCTTTGGTCAATGCGGCATTTCCGTAGATATTTTCCTGCGAAGAGTTGATGGTATCTGTATAACCGACCACATCTTCGCGGCTCCAGCTGCCGACGCCTTCCGCAAGGAGTGCCTTGTAGCGCGCCTGCTGTTTGTCGATGTAGGTCTTCACATCCTGGCCGCCTGCCTCGAGCTGCTGGCGGGTCACATCATCGAGAGTATACTTGCCGTCCGCATCCATATGCGCCTTCAGGGACTGGAACTCATTGTACTTGCCTTCGACTTTGGCGATGAGGAGATTCTTCTGTTTCTGGATGGTCGCATCCTTGCCTTCCAGGACAGCGGCATTCGCCCAGGCAAGAAGTTTCGCCGAAGCGTCCTCGTCATTGAGGTCGGTGTAGTTGTTGTCGATGAAGGAGCCATTCGTCTTCAGGCTGACATCGCCTTCCTTGGAAATGACACTGTCAAGGTACAGGTCGCCGCTGGTATTTTCGATGGAAATATTTTCCTCCGCGCTGGCTTTGAGGCCATGGTCTTTGCCCTCGCCCTGTCCTGCCTCGATGAGGAAGCTGCCGTTTGCGCCCTGGATAGCTCCGCCGGAAGCGAGCTCGACGCGAC